>NZ_JAKMRU010000008.1:0-84340 GCF_025772235.1 Campylobacter sp. IFREMER_LSEM_CL1085
CATAACTCCAAATTCATCATTAGTCTTAACATCTATCATAGCAGAATCTTTTGTTTTATGATTGATAAAGTCAAAGAAAGAGTTAAGGCCGGTTTGGATTTTTTGAAGTGGAGAAAGATTATATTGGATTACAAGTTTAACCACAAGTAGAGCGACTGCTATTGCTATTAAACCTACTATAATTTGAGCAGATAAGGCTTTTTTAATAGGATTTGTATAAGCACGATTTTCTGTAATTGTACAAACTTTAAAATTTTGATTTATGGTAGAATTACACATTACTTCATATAATGTATTTTTATCATCTTGAACTTGAAATAAAGAGTCTCTATTATCTGGATCTAAATAGTATGACGGATTTGTGTTTATAATTTTTGATATATTTATGCCTAATTGGTCTTTTGTTAGTATTTTATCTTGATTTTCGTGAAACATTATTTCACCTTCATTGTTGTATACTACCGCATAAGTAGTAGCAGATCTACCAAAAGCTAATACATCTTTAGAAAAAGAACTTAATGCATAATCGCCACCAACAACACCTATAAATTTTCCATTTTTGTATACAGGTGCAGCATATGTCATGGTAACGGTATTATCTGTTGATGACTTATAAGGATTAGTTGTAATAACTGTTTTTGCTTGTTTTGCTTGAGTATACCAAATACTATTTTGTAAATTAAATCCATTTTCAGGATTTAAAAATTTTCCATTTGATAAAAATACACCATTTAACTCTTCAATTCCAAAAAAAGTTAGTTGAAAATTAAAAGCTTTTTGAAAAGATGAAATAAGCGATAAAATCTGTTCTCTATCATCTAATGGTGCTTTAGAGAGTTCGCTTGCTAAAGTATTTATAGCATTTCTTTTGCTTTGACCATAATTATTAAAAGTTAGAGTTACATCATCCATTGTTTTTAATTGAACATCTTTTATGAGTTCAAAAGTATTGTTTTTGGTTTGAAAATAACCCAAAATACTAACTATACTTAATATGGTGATAATTAATAGTCCAACTATTGAAGTCATTTTGCCTGATACATTCAATTTTAACATTATTTTTGTGTTCTCCTTGTTTTTGATTTTTACCTTATATTTTAAAATATAATAATTTTATATCTAACTTTATCATTATATTTTAAAAAGTTTATTGTATTTACGGAATTATATTATAAAAAAATAATTTTTTTATTAATTTATAATAAAAATAATTTTTATATATATTTAAGATTAGTTTGATATAATTTCAACTTTAATGCGGGAATAGCTCAGGGGTAGAGCACAACCTTGCCAAGGTTGGGGTCGCGAGTTCGAATCTCGTTTCCCGCTCCATTATCACCCGCCCGGGTGGTGGAATTGGTAGACACAAGGGACTTAAAATCCCTCGGAATTTTTCTTCCGTGCCGGTTCAAGTCCGGCCTCGGGCACCACTTTTTGGTAACTCAAGGCGACATAGCCAAGCGGTAAGGCATGGGCCTGCAAAGCCTTGATCTCCGGTTCGAATCCGGATGTCGCCTCCAATGCGATGTTAATACTTGATATTTTTATTCTTTTACGGGAGATGGCTGAGTGGTCGAAAGCGGCGGTCTTGAAAACCGTTGAGGGTCACACCTCCAGGGGTTCGAATCCCTTTCTCCCGGCCACTTTAACATAATTTTTCATATTTTGTTTTACATTTAAAAAGATATTTCTTAATTTCTTTAAGAAATTAAGAAAATTATTCTAAGTCTAAAACCCCGCCTTTGCTAGCATTACTAACAAGCTTTTGATACATTTTAAGCCATCTTGAATTTATTTGCTTATAAGGCATTTTAAAATTTGCTTTGCGTTTAGCAATTTCATCTCGGGCTAAATTTGCATTAATGCTGTAAGTATCTACATCAATTTCTATCTCATCACCATCTTTTAAAAGCGCTATAAGTCCACCTTCTGCAGCCTCAGGAGAAATGTGACCTATACTAAGTCCTCTTGTAGCTCCGCTAAAACGACCATCTGTTATAAGTGCAACTTTAGCACCAAGCCCCATGCCTGTGAGTAATGAAGTCGGACTAAGCATTTCTTGCATGCCAGGTCCACCTTTTGGCCCTTCATAGCGTATCACGCACACATCGCCTTCTTTAACTTTACCTTTTATAATGCCTTTGATAGCTTCTTCTTGAGAGTTAAAACAAACCGCTTTTCCTTTGAATTTACGCTCGCCCATAATACCTGCAGTTTTTATCACACAGCCTTGCTCAGCTAAATTCCCAAAAAGTATAGTAAGCCCACCTACATTTGAATAGGCATTGTCTATTTTTTTTATAATGTTTTCATCTTTAATATCAGCATTCTCAACGCGCTCTTTTAAAGTTTTTCCACTAATATCTAGAGTGTCAAGTTCTAAAATATGGCCTGGTTTTTTGGCTATTTCAGCTATTACTGCACTTACTCCACCTGCTTTGTGTATATCTTCCATATATATTGTGTTTAAAGATGGAGCGATTTTGGCTATATGAGCCACATTAGCGCTGATGTGATTGAGCTCTTTTATATCCAAATTTACACCTGCTTCATAAGCAATGGCAAGCATATGTAAGATAGTATTTGAACTTCCACCCATAGCCATATCAACAACTAAAGCATTGTTAATGGACTTTTTAGTAATAATATTGCGAATTTTAAAACGCTCATCTAGTGCAATTTCACAAATTCTACGCGCAGCCTTTCTTAAAAGCTCTTCTCTTTCTTTGCTAAGTGCTAAAATAGTTCCATTTCCTTCTAGTGCTATACCCATAGCCTCGCATAAAGTATTCATAGAATTTGCAGTAAACATACCCGAGCAAGATCCACCGCTAGGACAAGCTTTGCATTCTATATCTTTTAAATCCTCTTCATCGATTTTTTTAGCCTCATAAGCTCCCACTGCTTCAAAAACAGAACTTAGACTGATTTTTTCTCCGTGTTTATTTACTCCCGCTTTCATAGGTCCACCACTAACGAAAATAGTCGGCACATTAACTCTTAAAGCCCCCATGAGCATACCTGGAGTAATTTTGTCACAATTTGGGATACAAATTAGTGCATCAAGTTGGTGTGCATTCATCACTGTTTCAATAGAGTTTGCGATGATTTCACGACTTGGTAAAGAATAAAGCATACCATCATGCCCCATAGCTATACCATCATCAACACCTATGGTGTTAAATTCAAAAGGAATACAGCCATTTTTTCGGATTTCATCTTTAATGATTTTTGCATATTCATTTAAGAAAAAATGTCCCGGGATGATATCTATATAGCTATTTGCTACACCTATAAAAGGCTTATTAAAATCTTCATCATTTAAGCCACATGCTCTAAGTAAAGAGCGATTTGGTGCTTTTAAGTGTCCTTTTTTGATTGCGTCACTTCTCATTTGTATCCTTTTTTAAAGTAAAAACTATCATTTTATGCTTTTATTTTGCAATTTTTGCTTAAATTTTTTAAACTTAAATAGTATTTTAAAGAAAATTATTTAAAATGTGCAATTATTTTGATTTAAGGAATGTAATGCTTTTAACTAATCCAGTATTTATAGGCGTTTTGTTAATGACGCTTTTGTGTTTTTTTAGGTTTAATGTTTTACTTAGTGTTTTGCTTTCTGGGCTTTTTGTAGGTATTTGGTCTAAATTTATGCATATGGAGCATTTAACTTTGATGGATTTTTTTACCCAACTTCCACAAGCTATGATGGATTCTATGAAAGTTTTAATTGATGGTATGCAAGGGAATTTGCAAACAGCACTAAGTTATATTTTGCTTGGAGCGGTGGCCGCTGCTATATCAAAAACTAATCTAACAGCATATTTGATTAAAATAGTTTCGCATTATATTTCACATAAAAAATATTTACTTATACTTTCTTTGGCACTTATTGCTTGTTTTTCGCAAAATTTAATCCCTATCCATGTAGCTTTTGTGCCTTTATTAATTCCACCTTTGTTGAAACTTTTTAATAAATTAAAAATAGATCGTAGAGCCATAGCTTGTGCATTAACTTTTGGACTTACCACACCTTATATGGTTGTGCCTTTAGGTTTTGGGCTTATTTTTCAAACTTTGCTTGTGGATAATTTAAATTCAAATGGGGTACAAATTAGCCTAGGAGAAGTTTCTCAAACTATGGCTTTTGCGGCTATTTGTATGTTAGTTGGTTTATTTTTGGCTGTATTTGTATTTTATGCTAAGCCAAGAGAATATCAAGAAGAGCAAATTGCCAAAATGGATTTTGAAAATCTAAAAATGAGTAAAAAAGAATGGGGAGTTTTAGCTGGCCTTGGATTGACTTTGATTTTGCAAATTTTGACGCACAATTTACCTTTATCAGGGCTTTTAGGTTTTGTTTTGATGGTGATTTTGGGTGGAGTAGAGTATAACAAAGTTAATTTAGTTTTTGATGATGGGCTTAAAATCATGGGTTATATAGCTTTTGTAATGCTTGTTGCTTCAGGATATGGAGAGGTTTTAAAACAAAGTGGAGGTATAGCTGAGCTTGTAAAAACAAGTGTGCCTTTTATGGAGCAAAGTCACTTTTTAGCTATTTTTATTATGCTAGCTATAGGTCTTTTAATCACTATAGGTATAGGCAGTTCTTTTGGTACTATTCCTATCATCGCTGCCTTATTTTGTCCTATATGTATAGAACTTGGTTTTTCACCTGCTGCGATTATTTTTATCATCGGTGTTGCTGGAGCTTTGGGCGATGCAGGATCACCTGCTAGTGAAACGACTTTGGGAGTGAGTGTAGGGCTTAATGCAGATAAGCAAGGTGATCATATAAAAGATACTTGTATACCAACCTTTTTATGCTTTAATGGCTCTTTGCTTATCTTGGGTAGTGTTATAGCATTTTTCTTAATTTAAAATATTAAAAGTCTAAAAAGGCTTTTAATATTCAAATTCTTCCATATAACCACAATCAATTGTAAGAATTTTCATTTGAAATGATTTTATAAACTCGATTATAGGTTCAACTCCACCATAAGGAAAAGAAATGGGGTAAAAATACAATTTGGCGATATTTTCCTCTATTTTTTCTATGGAGTGAAAATAGTATTCTCCATTTCCTATGCAGTCAAAAATATCATCAAACTCCCAACAATCTTTGCTTGAGAAATATTCTAATTCTTTTTTGCTGTAAAAATTATATATACTTTTATCTGTGTATAAATCTTCTATTTGTAAATTCTCATCTTTTAAGATTTTGATATAATTAAACAAATCGCACAATCTTTTAAAAGACTTTTCATTATTAATGATAAACTTAATAAAGCAAAATTTTTCCATTTTAATACATTAACAATATTCCACTTGAAAGTCTGCTTGAAGATTTATTATACTCAATAAGACTCTCGCCGTATCCGTTAAAATACTGAGTGTAAATATATAAGCCATTGTTAGAAATTTTATAAGCTCCACTTATTTCTACTGCACCGCGGTTATTAGCAAAATTTAAATTATTACGCCACAATATATTGATAAAATAATCATCTTGGGTATAAGCAAGATTAATATCAAAATTACCTAAATATTTTTCTATGTCAGGATTATCATCTTCTGAACTTTTTTCAGGAATTCTTAGCCAAACTCTAGGTATGAACATAAAATTGCCAAAAAACCATGCATTGCTTAGATAAATTCTATTCCATGATCTTGATTTTGGATCATTTTGCCCGTTAGATTCATGTAATAAGCCTATGTGTATATCTTTTAAATTCTCAAAAGCACCATATCCGCTTATAGGAAAGTTGATAAAAAATTCAGGTAAATAGTTTGTTTCTCTAAAAGGAGCAGAATGTTTATAAAGTTGCCACCATGAAATTTGCGTATAGCCTATGTTATAACTTTCATTTAAACCCAAAAGATTTTCAAAAAGAGTTTTTTTAAGGCTTACTTGAAATTTAGTTTCAGTGCTTTTATAATCTCTCTTGCTAAAACTATAAGAAACAGGCATAAAATAGCTAAGATTATGCGTGCTAATACCAAAGGGATTGTATGATTTTTCTGTGCCAAGGTAGTTTGCTAAAGCTTCATTTTTTGGATTAATATCATCTAATTTTTTCTCTTTGGATGTATTTTGCTCAAAATTAAAAGACTTTTCTAAACTTGCTTCTTTTTGTTTTTCTTTTAAAGCTAAGCTTTTATAAATTTGCATAGCTTTTTTGTACTTACCTTGATTTTCATATTCTAAGGCTTGATTGAATAAATCCTCATTTGCTAAAGCACTAAAAGCACATACTATGGGTAGAATTGTCTTTTTCATGAAGCCACTTTTTATATTCTTTAAAATAATTTAAATTTATAAACTCATTATCATCTTCAAATTCTATAAATTCTGCTTTCATTGTATCACAAAAAAGGGCTAATTTGTGGTTGTTTTCTTGTAAAAATTGCAAAGTTTTTTCAAAATTCCTACTATGGTAAAATCCACATAAATAATGCTTGTGTTTTTTTGTGCTTGCTAAGAGTATATTTTGTGATTTTAGATGATCAAAAAGCTTGTAAAAACTTTCTTTGTTTATGTTTGGAGTATCCACGCTAAGGATAAATACATAGGTATTTTTAAAATGTTTAAGTATGGAATTTAAGGCAATGAGTGGAGAGTAGTTGTTTAAATCCTCATCTAAAATAAGTGCTAAGTTTTTTTGATGAAATTTATCTTTTTTGCTGCTAATAAAAACTTGATTAAAAATCCTTGACATTTTTTCATATTGATAAAGAGTTAAGTTTTTATTATCTACTTGTAATAAGCTTTTATCTTCTCCCATACGCGAAGATTTTCCACCACATAAAATCACACAAGGATAGGGAATTTTTTCACTCATAAAAACCTCATAAATTCATCAAAATATTTTATAATACATTTATGAAATATACAGATTTAATACAAATAAAAGATTATTTTAAACAATTTCAAAGACTAAATTATCTCAAACGCCTTGATGATAATATCTTAGAGCTTAGCTTAGATCATCAAGCTTTTATACTAGACTTAACGCGTGGAAAAAGTGGAATTTACCAAGATAAACTCCAAGCAAAAGTCTATAATGCACCTTTTGATTTTATGCTAAAAAAATACTTTTCAAACGCAAAGATTTTAAATTTAGAAGTATTAGAAAATAATAGAATTTTATCTTTTGAAGTTTTATCGGAAAAATCTTATAAAGCTTATGGAGCTAAGATTTATTTTGAATTTACAGGAAAAAACACTAATGTAATCATCACAGACACCGATGATATTATCATAGAAGCTTTGCGTCATATAGATAAAAGCTACCGCGTTGTAAAAATAGGCGAAAAACTCCAAGCTTTAAAAGCTTATGAGATCAAAGAAGAATTTGTAAAGATTGATGATTTTAATGTGTATTTTAAAGAAAGTGCTAAAAAGTTACAGCAAGAGCGCATAAAAGATATTAAAGAAAATAAACTTTTAAATATAGATAAAAAAATCTTTACTCTTAAAGAGAGCATAGAAAATTTAGAACAAGAAAGTAATTTATTAAAAAAAGCTCAAGAGTTAAGCCAAAAAGCAGATGTTTTGTTTGCTAATTTAAATTCTTTAAAAGATTATCAAAGAGAATTTATTTTGCAAGATTTTAATGCAAATGAGCTTGCCTTTAAACTCGAAGATACACCTAAAAATAGTGCGAATGAATTTTATAAAATGGCTAAAAAGCTAAAACAAAAGGCTAAAAATATCAATATAGAAAGAGAAATTTTAAGTGAAAAACTTGATTTTTTAATAAATTTAAAAGACTTAATTGCTAAAAGCACCTCTTTGAGAGAATTAGAAGTTTTAATGCCTAAAAAAACGAAAAAAACAAAAAAAGAGGAACTAAATGCAGGGGTTAGTAGCTTTTATTTTGATGAGTTTAAAATCAGCGTAGGACGCAATGAAAAAGCTAATGAGTATTTATTAAAAATAGCTAAAAAAGATGATATTTGGCTGCATGTGAAAGATTATCCTAGTGCACATGTGATCATTACTTCAAATAAATTAAAAATAAGTCAATTAGTGCTAGAATTTGCAGCAAAGCTTTGTGTGGAATTTTCCAAGCTAAGTTCTGGAGTTTATTTGGTCGATTATACTAGTAAGAATTTTGTAAAAATAAAAGAAAAGGCTTTTGTAAATTATACAAATTATAAGACTTTAAGCGTTTTAAAGGAGTAAGTATGCCTATAAGTCCCATAGGTGGTATTCATTTTGCTAACCAAAATGCACCAGTACATTCAGCACAAGCTAGTAATGAATTGGCAAAAGATTCTTTTGCAACTTTGGTAAATATGAGTGAATTTCAAGCAAAAGAAAAGGCGGTTGAAAAACTTGAAAAAGTTAATCAAACTCATGAAGTAAGTGATGAAGTAAAAGAAAGGCAAGAGGAAGAAAAAAAGCATTCTAAACATCATCAAGAACAAGAGCAAGAAGATGAAGATGAACAAGAGGGGCAAGAAGTAGTTAAAAAAAGTTCTCATTTGCTTGATTTAAGTATATAGAAAGGATAAAAATGTTTTCAAAGACAAGAATTCTTAGTGCTATTGTGATGATAGCTGTGATAGCTGTTGTTGCTTTGGTGGATAATTTTTTGATTAATTTTGCGATTTTTGGTGTTTTATTGTTTTTGGCATTTAATGAAGCAAAAACTATGTTTAAAAGCAAACATGCAAGTGTTTTTGTAGCTTTGTGTGTTTTTGCAATAGGAGCATTTTTAGATAAACCTTTCTTTATAGGCCTTTTGGCTTTGATTTTGATTTTAGGATATTTAGTTTATAAAAAAAGTGAAAATTTAAATGAACTTATGCCTTATATATATCCTACTTTACCTATTTTAATGCTTTATCAAGTATTAAGTTATGAGGGTATGTTTGTATTATTTTGGCTTATAGTGATTGTCGTTGCTTGCGATAGTGGGGCGTATTTTATAGGAAAACTAATTGGCGAGAGAGCTTTTTCTCTAACAAGTCCAAATAAAACCTTAGAAGGTGTTGTAGGTGGCATTGTTTGTGCGGGGATTTTAGGAACCATCATAGGCTCTTTTGAATTTAGCTTGGTAAAAAGTATTTATATATCTTTAATCGTAGCTATTTTTGCTGTGATAGGGGATTTGCTTGAGAGTTATTTTAAAAGACAAGCAGGTATTAAAGATAGTGGTAATTTAATCCCAGGGCATGGGGGAGTTTTAGATAGAATTGATGCTGTTATCATTGCAGCATTTGCAATGGCAACTTTAGTATGATCGTACTTGGAAGCACGGGAAGTATAGGAGTTAATACTCTTTTTATTGCTAAAGAAAAAAACATAAACATAGAAGCCTTATCTTGTGGTAAAAATATCAAGCTTTTAAATGAGCAAATAGCTCTTTTTAAGCCTAAATTTGTATGTATACAAGATGAAAAAGATAAAACCTTAGTTGATCATGATAGGATTTTTTGTGGTCAAGATGGTTTAAAAGCGATGATAGCTGAGTGCAAAAGTTCTTTAGTGGTAAATGCTATAGTAGGTTTTGCAGGCTTAAGTTCAAGTCTTATGGTGCAAAAGCTTGGTAAAATTTTAGCCTTGGCAAACAAAGAAAGCCTAGTAGTAGCAGGGAAATTTTTTGACACTTCTAAGATTAAAGCCATAGATAGCGAACATGCAGCACTAAAGTGCTTGATAGATAAAAGAAAAGATATTAAAAAGCTTTTTATCACGGCAAGTGGCGGGGCCTTTTATAATTATAAAATCAAAGATTTAAAAAATGTCAGTGTAAAAGAAGCTCTTAAGCATCCTAACTGGAGCATGGGAGCTAAGATCACCATAGATAGTGCTAGCATGTGTAATAAACTTTTTGAAATTATCGAAGCTTATCATCTTTACGGTATTAAACAAATAGATGCTTTGATAGAAAGAAAGTCTTTAGTGCATGCTTTATGTGAATTTAAAGATGGTGGTATGAGTGCATATTTTTCTCATGCAAATATGCGTTTGTCTATAGCTCAAGCTATTTTAGATGAGCATGAACAAAGCTTTATAGAAAATTTGGATTTGTTAGCTATGCCAAGTTTAAAATTTGAAAAAATTAGTTTAAAAAAATATCCTATATTTTCACTTAAAGATGAGCTTTTGAAAAAGCCTGACTTGGGTGTGATTATAAATAGTGCAAATGAATATATGGTGTATCAATTTTTAGCCCAAAAAGCGCAGTTTTTAGACATAACCAAGGGTATTTTTAAAGCATTGGATTATTTTGGTGTGCCAAAGATTAACCAAATTGAAGATGTTTTTGAGTATGATAAGCAAGTTAGGCTTTATTTAGATAAGGAAATGAAGTGAGATATTTTTTAAGTATTTTGATTTTTATAAATGTGGTTTTTGCTTTAGAGTTTAGCGTTAAAGAAAATGGAAAAAGTTTAGATGATAATAATACGGTTTTAATCCTTGGAGGTATACAAGGAGACGAACCAGGTGGGTTTCATGCTGCTAGTTTGCTTTTGAGTGATTATAATATCACTAAAGGTAAAATTATTGTCGCACCAAATTTAGCTTTTGAAAGTATTATTGCTAGAAATAGAGGAAATTTTGGAGATTTAAATAGAAAATTTGCCCATATAGATGAAAACGATCCTGATTTTCACACTATAGAGCGCATAAAAAAGCTTATTTTGGAACCTGAGGTAAATATGGTTATAAATTTGCACGATGGAAGTGGATTTTATAGACCTCAATATGAAAGCAAAGATAAAAATCCAAATCGCTGGGGCAATACTAGTATTATTGATCAAAGTGAGGTAAATTCTACTAAATATGCAGATTTGGAAAATATTGCTAAAGAAGCAGTGGAAAATATCAATAAAGCTTTGGTTAAAGAAGAACATCAATATCATTTAAAAAACACCAAAACCCAAGAAAGCAATGATAAAGATATGCTAAAGGCTTTAACTTATTTTGTGGTGTCAAATCACAAAGCAGCTTTTGCTAATGAAGCGAGCAAAAATTTACCAACGCATTTAAGAGTATATTATCATCTTTTGGCAGTGGAATATTATCTAAAAAAGGCAAATATAGAATTTCAAAGAACTTTCGATTTAACTCCAAATGGAGTTTATAGAGCTATTGAAAAGCCTTTAGAGGTAAAACTTTTTAATGATAAAATTTTACTTTATCTTGATAAACCTGCTAGTGCTATAAATTTTTTACCTTTTCCTATTAATCAAGCTTTAAATTATGAAGCAAGTAATGAGATTACTGCAGTAATTTCCAATGCTAACTCATATTCAATCAATTATGGCAATCGCTTGCAAACAAGATTGTATCCTGAATATTTTGAATTTTCAAATGCTCTAGATAGTGTTGAAGTGATAGTAGATGGAAAAAATATACAAACAAATTTTGCTCAAAAAATTATGGTAAAAGATAATTTTAAAATACCTTCTATAGCAGGTGTAAGAGTTAATGTTATAGGTTTTGATAGAGGTGTTGATGAAAGTGATATTGTTATAAGCAAAAACCAAATGCAAAGCCGTTATTCTTTGGATAAAAAAAGAAAAATTTACAGAGTAGAATTTTATGAGCTAAAGAATGCAAATTTAGCCGATCAAGTTTTAGAAAGAAAGACTAATTTTAAAGAAATTAAAAAAGCAAATATACCTGCAAAAGCCATAGAAAAAGCAGAACAAAAAGACAAATTTATCGGTATGATTTTAGTGGAATTTCAATGAGAGATTTGATTCTTGCCATAGAAAGTTCTTGTGATGATAGTTCTATTGCTATCATTAATAAAAATAGCTTTGAGTGTATCTTTCATACAAAAATTTCTCAAGAAAATGCCCATAGTGCTTATGGAGGGGTGGTGCCCGAGCTTGCCGCAAGATTACATAGTGAAGCTTTACCTAAGATTTTAAAAAGATGCCAAAAATACTTTGATAAACTTTGCGCCATAGCAGTTACAAATGAACCTGGCCTTAGTGTGAGTTTGATAGGTGGGGTAGCTATGGCTAAAATGCTTGCTATTAGTTTAAATTTACCGCTCATTGCGATTAATCATCTAAAAGGGCATATTTATTCTATGTTTTTAGATAAAAAAGCTAATTTTGATATGGGTGTATTGCTTGTAAGTGGTGGGCATACTATGGTGCTTTTTATTAATGAGCAAGGTAAAATCACAGAATTAGCAAGAACAACCGACGATAGCTTTGGAGAAAGCTTTGATAAAGTAGCAAAAATGATGGATCTTGGTTATCCTGGCGGAGCTATCATAGAAAATTTAGCTAAAAATGTAAAAGAAAATGATTTAGAATTTAGCATACCCTTGCTTCATTCTAAAGATTTAGCTTATAGTTTTTCAGGACTTAAAAACCAAGTGCGTTTGGAAATTTTAAAAGAAGAATTAAGTTTGGAGCGTAAAAGTAAAATTGCCTTTGCATTTCAAAAAGCAGCCATAGCTCATATTTTAAACAAGTTAGAAAAATTTTTTAAAGAGTATAAATTTAAACGCTTTGGTATAGTAGGCGGAGCTAGTGCAAATTTAAGCTTAAGAAGTCAAATAGAGCATTTATGTCAAAGTTATCAATGTGAGCTTTTGCTAGCTCCGCTTGAGTATTGTTCGGATAATGCTTTGATGATAGCAAGGGCAGCTTGTGAGGCTTATGAGCGTAAAGAATTTGTAAATATAGAAGATGATCTTATAAAGCCTAAGGTAAAAAACTTACAAGGCATATTATGAAAAAAGCTTTTACTATTATAGAGCTTGTGTTTGTAGTAATTATACTTGGAGTTTTAGCTGCGGTTGCTCTGCCAAAATTTAGCACAAGTAAAGATGAGGCAAGTGTAGTTCAAGCTTTGGGAAATTTAAAAATTTTTATTAATGATATAAGTGCTTATATATTAAAAAATGAAAGTCTTTCAAATATAGCTTTAATGAGCAATGTAGCAAATATAAAAAATGAAGATTTATCAACTTTGCAAAATTCCACCAAAGAGCTTGATTTTAGTGTGGGAAATGATGAGCAGTGTTTTAAAGTGCTTTTTGTAGATAAAGAAAGTGTTTTGCTTTTAGCGCTTATGGTAGATAATGCTCAAAAAAGCAAAGCCCAAAATATAGCAGATTTAAAAAATCAAGCTTTGAAAGATCCTAAAAATCAAAGCATAAAAACTCAATTAGATGAGGCTTTAAATGCTTTTAGTCAAAGTGAATTTGCAAGCACTTCAAAATCTAAAGCTTGTCAAGGTCTAATCCACTCTAAAGCTTTTAAAGATTTAGCTACTAGAGTGTATTTTCTAAGTGGTAGTTAAAAATACACCCCACCACTTAAATACAATTTCATTCTATGTTCATCATCGTATTTATATTGATGTAATGCTCTTGCTGCATCAAGCTTTATATAATACTCATTAGCTTTATTATAAAGTATTTGTAAGCCTACTGCATCTAAAAAATGCTCATCTGCTAATCTATCCCCTGAAGCTTTTTCATACCAAGCATAACCTACATCATAAAAGGGAGTAAAATAAAAATTAGTATTTGGTATATTTATTCTTATACCAAAGTTAGCTACTATGGTATTATCTCCATCACCTTCTCCATTATCATAAGCTCTTACTCCATAAGCTCCACCTAAAGATGAACTCTCAGAAGAATCTAATTCAAAATTCCCTAATACCTTTTGATAGTTTATATTTAAAGTATGAGTAATATACTCATTAATACTATAATAATTATTCAAACTAGCATTGAGTTTTCTAAACCAACCCATGCCATTACTATTATTTTTATAATTAGTGCCTAAAAAATTAACCCCATCGTCATAGACCTTGCCTAGGTTGATTTTGGTACTATAAATAAAAGTGTTATGAAAATTTCTAAATAAACCTTCTAAACCCATACTACCTACATTAGAATGCTTATTAAAAGTTAAAAATCCAGCACTTGTATCACTAAGTATTTTATGATAAATACTTGAAGTAAAGTAAAATGATGAATTGGTATTAATCCACACAGGATAAGAAAAGTCTATACCGAAATTTCTAGAAGTACCATAAAATCCGGCATTTTCATAATCTTCTCCCAAGGAATAATTTCCTTTTGATACACTTGGAGTAATTTTTAAATTTCCTAAAAAGAAAGTATAACTAGCCCCATAGTTAATTTGTTTTTCATTGCTTGATTGTAAGTAAAAATTATAATAATCTCCCATATTAAATATAGAATTAAATCCCATGCTGATGCCTATTCTATATTTACCAGAACTTTCAATACCATAATTATCAGCATATAATAATACATTAGCCTTAGTATCAGGAACTACTTCTATAACTACATCAGTTTCTCCTGCATTCTCTCCTGCTTGTAAGCCTGCTAGGGTTTGTACTCCATACATTTCATTGACTTTATATGCGCTATCTTCTATTAATTTAGTGGAGATAATTCTACCTTTAAGTTTTTTATCTAATTTATCTTTTATGAAATGATCTTTGATCGAGGTTTTGTTTTCTATTATGTGTTTTCCAAATACTCCTAAAGCAATGTTTAGTTCTATATTGCCATCTTCAAAATTTTGTTTTGGAATAAACACTGTTGCAGCAGGATAGCCATTAACTTGGAAATAATAAGCAACAATATTTGATACATCTTGCAAATCTTGGATATTAAATTTTTTCTGTTCATAATTTAATATGAGATTATGTAATTCCTCTTCTTCAATTCCTAAATTTTCAAAATCAATTCCTTTGTTTGTGATGTGAAAATTATAGTGAGTAAGTATTTCTTTTTCATAATGTTCTTGGTGTGTATTTATGATTTCTCTAGCATCTTGAAATTTTTCATAATTTTGTTCGGTTTTTAAATTTTCTTTTAAAGCTTTGTTTTGTGGTATATTTCTATCAGGAGATAATTCTATTATTTTTATATTGTCATTTGTAGCTCGTAAAGCACATGTTAAAATTAAGGTGCAAACAATAATCTTATGCATTTAACTTTCTTTAATTAGCACATGGGTTCATAGCTTTAAACCCATCGCTTACAATACAAGTTTTTTTACGAGCTTCTATATCAAGTTCCCCAATTTCTTTGATTATTATTTCATCTTTAACTAAATCATCTCCTAAAGAATTAAATAAAAATAAATTAGCAATATTGTCATTAATCATTGCAGGATAGTTTTGATTATTGTTTAGACTTGATTTTGCTTGATTGTTTTCTAGTGTAGGAATGCTAGGAATACTAGGTGTTAGATCGGTCCAAGGTAAATCAGGTTCAATAGGAATGCTAGGTGTTAGATCAATGCTTTCTAAAATAGGTTTATATAAGTCATATTGATAATCTCCCATTATTAAAAAACTACCTTTATTGTGTTGATATTCTATTTTATTTTTAATTTCTGCTAATCCTAATTTGGAAGCTATTGTTTCTTGTTGTTTTTCTAGCATATTGATATTTTTAAGTAATTGAGCTAGCTTATTAGGATCTAGTGAAGAATTGTTTTTTATATAGTCATTATAAGATTTTTCTGCTATTTGAAGTTGTAATTTTATATTTTCCAATTCTTTTAGAAGTTGTTGTGAATTTAAAACTATATCTTTTAATTCTCCTTTTAGAATTTCTAATATACTTATTTTTTTCTCAATTGTTTTGTCTATATTTGATTTTATATTGTTTTGATAAAAATCTTTTACACCTTCTTCAAATTTATCATTATTTGCATTATTTAATCCGTTGTTTTGATAAGCCATTATAAAATCTAAACTTTGAACTATCTTCAAGGCTTGTGATTTATTATTTGCTGTATCTTTGATGAAGTATTTTGCCACAAAATCTACTTTTTCATCTTCTGTCATTAGATTATAATCTTTTTCTGCTAACATATCCAATAAAACATCAATATATATTTTATAATGCTGATTGATAAGATCTGCTAGAATTTCATTTTTGATGACATCTTCATATAAATCATCTTTACCAAGGATGGCTTCTTCTTGTATGATATTGTCTATATTTGGGTAATTAATTTCTATTTTATTTGAAAAATCTGGTTTTTTTGGTAGTTCTATAATAGGTCTTGCTATTGTATTATCTTTACTTAAAAAATCTTCAAATTTTAAATTTTTATTATCATCATTATAGGTATGAATATTAATTTTCATATCTTTCCATAATTTTAAGTCGCTAAAAACATCATTAAAATCATTTTCATGATGATAAATATGTATATTCTTAAAAGCTAAATTTACATTTTTATCGTTATAGGCACTAATAAATTTTCCACTTAAATTTTTACCATCACTTGCAAAAGATTGTATTTGGGAGTCATTTTCAAAAAATAAATATATATTTTTAAAATCTAAATTAAATTTTTGAAACATTGAACGCCCTTCAATATATCCGATAAACCCAGCAGCATTGGCAAAGTCTTTTTGTCCATAAGCTTGTATATTTTTTATATCATATATGCTTATGTTAGAAAAACTTCCTTTACCTTCTTTTTGAATCCATCCTGCAAAACCTCCAACATTTACCATTCCGCTTTTGTCTTTTTCAATCTTGCCTGAAATAGTGTCAATATTTTTTATTGTGATATTTGAAAGAGATAAATTATCACTTCTATATCCTTCTATTTTTCCTGCAAAGCCACCACTTGCAGCACGAGTGCCTTCCATGGAGTTGTTATTAATGCTTTCTATTTTTTCAGCTTCTATGCTAATATTATCAAAAACACCTCCATTAGCAAAACCTACAAACCCGCCAGCATAAGCATTTCCTGTATCAAAAAAATCTTCTTCCAATGAGCCATCTTTGTTATCTTGACTAATGCTTTTTACATTTTTAACACGCACATTGATGTTTTTAAAATAAGTATCACCAGAATCAATACTTCCTACAAACCCGCCAGCATAAGTATGGCGTAAAGTAGTAAAAGTGGAGGTTATGTTGTTTATATCTAAATTTATATTTTCAAGATCAGCATAGCCTATATTACCTGAAAAACCACCTGTAACAAAGCCTCCATTAATTTCATCAATTTGTCTTATATCGATATTGCTAAATTTTCCTCCCCATACTTCTCCGGCAAAACCACCCGTATATGTTGCTTTTGTTGTTTTATCATTAATAATTTTATTTATTTGTGATATGTTTATATTTTCAAATTTTCCATTGTTAATTCCACCTACAAAACCTCCAATATGTGATCTATTTTCAAGGCTAATACCGCTGATTTCTCCTATTGATTTTATATCAATCTTGTTAAAGTTAGCACCATTAACATATCCTATAAAACCTCCTGCGTAGAGGTTGTTTTTATTTTGTGTAGAGATTTTAGAGATATTTTTTAACTCTATATTTTCAAATTTACTACCACCACTTGCATGTCCTACAAAACCTCCAGTATACATTGAGTTTGATAGAATAGAATTATCGTTATAATCAATTATTATATTTTTAAATTCAGAACCATTAGCATTTCCAAATATACCAACATATCTTAAAGAATCTGATAATACATTTGTATCTATGAATATATTTTTTAAAGCAAAATTTTGTCCGTCAAAAATTTTATTATAAAAGCTATTATCTTCTATAATTTCTCAATTATCATTGTAAATAGGATCTTTATATCCTACTATCATATTGGTGCAACCATATCCTTCTATACAGTAATTTGCATAGTTTTTTCCTTTAAAATCTATATCATTTGTTAGTCTGTATTCAGTAGCTGTATTTCTAAAATCTTTTTTATTTTCATTCCAACCTTTGGCAAAATGCCACCAATCAACATCTGAAGATATTCCTACAAAATCATATATGTTAAAAGAGTTATTATTATGTTTTATATTTTGAAAATCAGCTTGTTTAAGTTTATCAAAAACTGCAAAAGAATTAGGATTGTAGTAATATCCACTAGCATTTAAATATATAGAACCTCTTTCTTTAGCACTTACTTCTAATTTTGATAAAGAATTTGCGTTTATATTTGATGTATCAATGTCTATTTCGTTTCCTATAAGTTTGATGTTTTTTGAGTTGATTTTAGTTAATAAATCATTTGAATTTTTAATATTTGAATTTAATAAAATTTTATTTCCTATAAAGACAACTTCTTCAGCGTTAATATTTCCCATATTAACTACATTGCCATTGTTTTTATCTAATTTTATAATGGGTGATTGTATGGTGTTTGTTTTTCCATTTGCAAATTTTTGTATTTCATCAGAACTTATTGATGAGGTTGAAGCTACAAAGCGATTGGCATTGATAGTTCCTGTTTTAGTTATGATTACTCCATTAGGATTGATTAAAAAGACATTATTGCCACTTGCATTTAATAAACCTTCTATGGTGGATTTACTTGTACCATGAGCAATGTTTAGGTAGTTTTTATTGTTTCCATTAAAATTTACACTTTCACCTTTGCCTATGCTAAAGCCACCACCCCATTGTATTACAGAATTTTGCCCATTTCCGTGGATATTCATATGATTATCATTTATGCTAATAGAACCACTAGTTCCATGTGTAAATTTACCACCACTAGGTAGCGCTAGACTTTGATCAAATAAGATAGAAATAACAATACCAGATAAAAGAATATGGTTAGAAAAACTAGACATCAGCTATCCTTAAATAATTATTAATATCAATATGTAATTTTTAAATATATTATAACAAAATTTATTTATAGTTAAATAAAAATAAATAAACATAAACAATATAAATAATTTATTATGCATATTTTTGTTATATAATTTACTTTTAGAGTTAAGGTTTAGATTAAATGAAATTTTTAGTTTTTTTATTTAAAGAAAGCAAATTAAAAATCATTCTTTTTTTGCTTTTTAGTATTTTTACGAGTATATTAGGTGTATTGACTTTAGTTTTTATCAATGAATTTTTATTAAAAGCTAATCTTGAAAACTCAAATATTATCGTGTATTTTGTGCTTTTGTTGCTTGTATTTTTTGCGAGTTCTTCTTTTGTAGAAATTGCTTTAAGCTCGTTTGGACAAAGTTTTATTTTTAAAATGCAAAGAAGGGTTGTAAAGCAAATTTTAGATACAAGTGTTTTGAGTATTTTAAATACTACTAAAGCAAAGATTTTGGCTTCTTTGAATAATGATGTGCGTAGTATTTCTTTTGGACTTTTAAGACTTCCTGAATTCATACAATCAAGTGTTTTGATTATTTGTGTAAGTGCTTATATAGCTTATCTTTCTTTAGAAATTTTCTTTTTGTGTTTTGTGTGGATAGTGTGCGTTTTTTTGGTGGATAATTTTTTAATGAGTAAGGTGTATTTTTATTTTAAAAATGCTAGGGAAAATGATGATGCTTTGCAAAAAAACTATCAAAATATTTTACAAGGGCATAAAGAATTAACCTTAAATCCTTTAAGGGCAAAGTATTATTATGAAAACGAGTTTGAAAAAAATGCTCTAAAAAAGAAAAAAAGCTCCACTATAGGAAATATCTTACATATCTTATCTAATAATTGGAGTAATAGTGCCATGCTAGCTTTAGTAGGAGTGGAGTTTTATATAGCTTTAAGCTATGAACTTGCTAGTTTGCAAAGTGCTACTACTATTGCTTTAAGCGTGCTTTTTTTAAGATCACCACTTGGAGCTATGATAGGAAGTTTTCCTACGCTTATGATGGCAAAAATCGCTTTAGATAAAATTTCAAATTTAAATTTAGAAAATTATTCTCATGAGTTTAAATTCAGTCAAAATAAAAAAACTTGGCAAAAACTTTGTTTTAAAGATGTATCTTTTTCTTATAATGAAAATTTTGCACTAAAACCTGTAAATTTTGAGCTTAAAAAGGGCGAATGCGTATTTTTAATAGGTAAAAATGGTAGTGGTAAATCTACTTTTTCTATGATTTTAGCAGGACTTTTTATAGACTTTAAAGGGGATATTTTTTTAGATGATGAAAAAATAACTTCAGAAAATATTTATGAATATAGAAGTTTAATTAGTGCGATTTTTAGTGATTTTCATTTATTTGAGCATGTTTTAGAAGATGAGAAATTTAGCAAAGAAGACTTGGTATACTGGCTTGAAATTTTAGAACTAAATGAAAAAGTAGAGCTTGTGGAAAATAATTTTAGCACTATAAAGCTCTCGGCTGGACAAAAAAAGCGCCTTGCTATGCTTAATGCTTTACTTGAAAAAAGAGATATTTTAATATTAGATGAGTGGGCAGCTGATCAAGATCCTATGTTTAGAAAGTTTTTTTACACTAAGCTTTTGCCACTTTTAAAGCAAAAAGGCATTACAATATTTGCTATAACACATGATGAAGTATATTTTGACATGGCTGATAGAATTTTACTCGCACAAAATGGTCAAATTTGTGAATTAAAAGGCGATATTAAAGAACTAGCAAAAAATGCAGTAGAAAAATTTTAAAGGATAAAAATGAAAAAATTATTTATTTTATGTTTATTTTTAGGAGTAAGTTTGATGGCAAAATCTTTTGAGCTTGTAAAAGAGCCTGTTCTAACTTCGCAAATGGTTGAAGGGATTTTGGATCTTGCAAAGAAAGAAGCAAGAAAAAATGGCTTTCATGTAAGTATTACCATAGTAGATAAATCTGGTCAAATTTTAGCAGTTTTAAGAGATGATAAAGCAGGTGTGCATACGATTAATGCTAGTTATAAAAAAGCCTACACAGCCACTTCGCAAAAAAGAGAAACAGCAGTTATTTTTAAAGGTGTAAAAGAGGGTAAAATACCTGAAGATATTCGTTATTTAGATGATAAGTTTTCTATTATGCCTGGTGGGGTACCGATTTTTATAGATGGAGTTGTTGTTGGTGGTATAGGTGTGGGTGGAGCACACTTAGATGAGGATGTAAAAATAGCAAAAGCAGGGATAGCGTTTTTAAAATAGGCTTTGAAAAATCAAAGCCTATTGTCACTTAGCTTTTGCATAAATTTCTTTTTCAATGTTTATGTAAAATTGTGCGATAGCTTTGTAAGCTTCTTCCCAAGCTTTTAGTGTAGTTTCATCTGCATTTAACACTACTTTAATAGCCTTTAAAAGACAAGCACCTACTATAGGGTAATGCTCCTCTTTGACATTTAATTTTGTATGAGTGATAGCTACTTTATCAACAAAGCTTCTCATATTTTCTAAATTTTCTACATTTTTTGCTGCCATTAAAATAGCCATTGCTAAAGCTTTTGGTTGCTCGCCTGAAGCTTGTTTTTCCATATTAAACATAGGTTTTACTTCAGGATATTCTTCAAACATGATTTTATAAAATTCTTTTGTCAAAACTTCACCATTTTTTTGTAAAATTGGTACACAATCTTTGATGATTTGAATTTGCTCTTGTGTCATTTTATCTCCTTTGTATATTGTATTTTTGATGATTATATAAAAATAAGAGAAAAAATATCTTGATTTATGTTAATTTTGTATTATTTTAAATTGATTATGTATATCAATTTAAGTAAATATAAAGTGAATTATTAATATAATAATCCTTATCAATTTCAAAATTTAAAATTAAGGAAATTTATAAAATGAAAGCAAAAGTAGTTTTACTATCTTTACTAGCTGCTATGAGCTTAAGTGCTCAAGAGCTTACGATTTATTCTCATCGTCATTATGATTCTGATAAAGGAATTTTCAAATTATTTCAAGAAAAAACAGGCATTAGTGTAAATGTGGTGCAAGCTAAGGCTAATGAGCTTGCTAAAAGATTAGAAGTTGAAGGTAAAAATTCAAAAGCAGATTTATTTATGACTGCTGATGCGGGAAATTTAGAACAAGTTCGCACAAATAATCTTTTTGTTTCAGTTAGCTCGCCTGAGCTAGAAAAACTTTCTCCAAAAGAGCTAAGAGGCAAAAATAACGAATGGTATGCTTTTACAACAAGAGCAAGAATCATCATCGCTTCTAAAGATAGAATTAAAGATGGAGAGATTAAAACTTATGAAGATTTAACTGATCCTAAATTTAAAGGTAAGGTTTTAGTAAGAAGTTCAAATAATGTTTATAATATTTCTTTGTTAAGTGCTATGATAGATACTTTGGGTAAAGAAAAAGCAAAAGAATGGGCACAAGGCATAGCAAATAATCTTGCACGCACTCCAAAAGGTGGGGACCGTGATCAAATTCGTGCAATCTATGCAAAAGAAGGCGATGTGGCTATATCAAATAGTTATTATCTAGGACATTTAGCAAATTCAAAAAATCCTAAAGATGTTGAAGCCGCAAATTCAGTAAAAGTGATTTTTCCAAACCAAGATGATAGAGGAACACATATCAATGTAAGTGGTATAGGTGTTTTAAAAACTTCTAAAAATAAAGAAGCTGCGGTTAAATTTATTGAGTTTATGCTTTCAAAAGAAGCACAAGAAATTTTAACAAACCAAAATTATGAATATCCAGTAAATAAAGAAGTAAAACCTGCTAAAATTTTACAATCTTGGGGCGAGTTTAAAGTAGAAAAGCCAAATTTTGAAGCTTATTGGGGTAATGCTAAAGAAGCTTTAATGATTTTTGATGAAGTTCAATGGAAATAATTTTAAGGAAAAATAAAATTTGAAATTTTTAAGTTTAAGGTGGTCTTTTGCCACCTTTTTTTTCTGTAGTTTAATCATACTGCCTATACTTGCTATTATCTTACACCTTCCTTTTATAGATATTAATACCTTAAAACATTTGAGTAAAAATGTCTTACCAAGGTATATTTTTGGTAGTGCTTTTATATTGTTTGGGACTTTAGTATTGTGTTTGATTATAGGATTAATTAGTGCTTATTTGATAGCTTTTTATAAATTTTTTGGCTCGAAATTTTTTGAATGGTTTTTGATTTTACCTTTGGCTATACCTTCTTATGTAATGGGTTTTGTTTGGATTGATTTGTTTGAATTTCAAGGCTTAATTCCCACGTTTTTAGGTGTTGATAGGCGTATAGATATCATGAATGCATATGGCGTGATTGTGATTTTATCTTTTGCTCTTTATCCTTATGTGTATTTTTTTGCTAAAAATACCTTTGCTTATGGACTTGGAAATATCATTTTAAGTGCCAAAACACTTAAGGCTTCTAATTTAAAAACATTTTTTAAAGTGATTTTACCATTTTGTCGTGTGGGTATAGTGGGTGCTTTGCTGTTGGTGGCTATGGAGGTTTTGAGTGATTATGGTTTGGTGGCGTATTTTGGCGTGGATACTTTTAGTGCAGGAATTTTTAGAACATGGGGAAGTGGTGGCGATGAAGTCAGTGCTGTGGCTTTAAGCGTGGCTTTACTTGTATTTATCGCATTTTTAATGCTTTTAGAAAAAATTCAAAGAGGTAAAAAAGGCTTTAATCAAAATGTGTTTTTACCTACCCCAAAAGATGAGTTAAAAGGCTTTAGGGCATTTTTAGCCTTTTTATGGTGCTTTTTAGTGGCATTTTTAGCCTTTGTCGTGCCTATTATGTGGCTTGTTTATTGGGCCGGGTTTGATTTTATGCAAAATTTAAGCAATGTCTCAACACCTGCATTTTATAGTCTTAGTGTGGCTTTGGTGAGTTCTTTTGCTATTGTGGGAGCGGCATTTTATTTATGTTTTATAGTGCGTTTAAATGATACAAAAGCTTCTAAAATCATCCTTTGGCTTACGACTTTGGGGTATTCTTTACCTGGAGCTGTGGTAGCTGTGGGAATTTTAGTGATTTTGGGTGTGTTAAATTATATTTTTGATCTTTTGTCTTTTGAGTATGCCATAGGTGGTGGATTTTTAGTGCTGTTTTTTGGATACTTTGTGAGATTTTTAGCTTCTGGAATTTTTGCAACCCAATCAGGCTATGAGAGAATTTCTAAAAATATAGACTATGCAAATTTAACCTTAAAATCAAAACCACTTAAAATTTTCACTCAAATTCATTTTCCTTTGATGAAGCATTATTTAGCTTTGGCTGTGGTGATTATTTGTGTGGATATTTTAAAAGAATTGCCTATTTCAACTATACTTTCACCTTCAGGTTTTCAAACACTTTCATCACTTGTATTTGCTTATAGTGAAAATGAGTTAATTTATAATGTTTCTTTGCCATCTTTGATTATAGTGTTATTTGGGATTATCCCTACATTTTTAATGCATTATTTGCAAAATAAAAACAACCAAAAAGGACAATAATGGAAATCTTAAAAATTGACAATCTTTACAAATCTTTTGGAAAAATAGAGGTCTTAAAGGGAATTTCTTTGAGCTTAAAAGAAGGCGAGATTGTCAGTATTTTGGGAGAAAGTGGCTGTGGTAAGAGTTCTTTGCTTGGTTGTATAGCGGGTTTTTTTGAAATCAATGATGGTAGTATTTATATAGGGGATAAACTAGTTGCTTCTAAGAGTATGTATTTAGCCCCACAAGAGCGTGATGTGGGGGTTTTGTTTCAAGATTATGCTTTGTTTCCGCACTTAAATGTAGAAGAAAATATATGCTTTGGTATAAGCTCTTTAGGTAAAAACGAGCAAAAACAAAGGCTTGATGAGGTTTTGGAAATTTTAAATTTAAATACACTTTTAAAACGCTATCCAAATGAGCTAAGCGGTGGGCAAGCTCAAAGAGTAGCACTAGCAAGAACCATAGTCGCAAGGCCAAAAATTATACTTTTTGATGAACCTTTTTCAAATTTAAATCACACTTTAAGCGTTAAAATGCGCAAAGAAATCAAAAATATTTTAAAAGAGCATAAGCTTAGTGCTATTTTTGTTACGCATGATAAAGACGATGCTTTTTATTTATCAGACAATATCGCTTTGATTAAGGATGGAAAAATTTTAGACTATGGAAGTGCTAAAGAGCTTTTTTATAAGCCTAAAAATATAGATAGTGCTTGTTTTTTGGGCGAAGCATTTTTTATAGATCCAAATACAATTTTAGATGAGAATTTTAAAGCATATTTACAAAGTAAAAATGGCATTTTACGCCCTAATGATATACAAATTTCAACCTCACAAACTCCTTTAAAGGCTAGCGTTTTAGAATGTGTGTTTTATGGGGATTTTTATGAGCTAGGCGTGAGTTTGGAAGGACATATTTTTAGCATTTATCATCATAAAGAGCTTAGTAAAAATGATGAGGTTTATCTTAAGTTAAGTGATATAGAAAGTTTTTAATTTGCTAAAATTATAATGAGTATGCGAAAATAAAAGTTCTAGTAATTGGAATAATATCAAATTATATTTGCTATTTTATAATGTTTCCATTAGTATCTACAAAGCCCCATTTTCCATTTAGCTGAACTATTGCGGCTTTATTATAAAAACTCTCTACTTCATCAAATATAGGGTTTATAACAATATTTCCACTTTTGTCTATAAACCCAAATTTTTCGTTTAATTTTATCTTTGCGAGGCCTTCGCTAAAACTCTCTACTTCATCAAATATAGGATTTATAACAATTTCCCCTTTATTGTTTATAAACCCCCATTTTTCATTTAGTTTTATATCTGCAAGTCCTTCGTTAAAATTTCCCGCATAATCAATTTTAGGTTTTATTATAAATTCTCCATTTGTGTCAATAAAGCCCCATTTGTCGTTTATTAAAACCGATATCAAGTTTTCGTAAAAACCATTCGTATCGTCAAATTTTGGTTCAGTTATAATTTTTCCGTTTTTGTCAGCGAAACCGTACTTATTACCTATTTGAATAGTTATAAAATTTTCATTAAGGTGACTAATATAGTCATATATTGGGTTTATTATAAAATTTCCATTTTTATTTATTAAGCCCCACTTGCCACTGAGTTTTACTGTTGCTATATCATTGTGAAAAAATAAAACTTCA
Source organism: Campylobacter sp. IFREMER_LSEM_CL1085 (assembly GCF_025772235.1). Lineage (NCBI taxonomy): Bacteria > Pseudomonadati > Campylobacterota > Epsilonproteobacteria > Campylobacterales > Campylobacteraceae > Campylobacter > Campylobacter sp. IFREMER_LSEM_CL1085. The sequence continues at coordinate 25,769 of NZ_JAKMRU010000008.1, forward strand.
TCAAAAATCGGCCACATCATTTTTTTACCATTTATATTTACAAAACCTTGGTTGTTGTTTAATTTAATCATGGTAGAACCTCGTATTTATGTTGATGATAAGTTTTAAAGATTATTTTACAATAAAATATCAAATCACAATATCAAAATAAAATTTGCTAAAGATTATAAAATAAAGTAAAATCACAGCAAAAAAAGGAAATAAATGATTAGTGTAGAATTGATAGAGCATATTTTTAAAGCTGCTTCTATATCAAGGTGGAATGATTATCCTAGAATGACAAATTTAGTTGAGCTTGATAAGCAAGCGCATAAATTCATCATTGCTTATTTCATTGCTAAAATGGAAAAAGATGTCAATATGCGCTTTATCATAGAAGCGGGGATTTTTGAGTTTTTAAGTAGGGTGGTAGTGACTGATATACGCCCTGATGTGTATCATGAGATAACGCGTGCAAAAAATGAGCAAGTAAGTGCTTGGGTGTTAAGTAAAATCGCACCAATGATTCAAGATATTGAAAATGGTGAGTTTTTAAAACGCTATGAGCTTTTTTTGCAAGGTAAAGATTGTGCAAAAGAAAGGCTTGTTTTAAAAGCTGCTTCGTATTTTGCGACAAGGTGGGAGTTTAATATAGTTTATCAAACTAGTTCATTTTTAAGTGATATTGATGAGATTAAGGCTAAGGTTGAAGAGGAATTAGAAGATTATTATGAGTTAATTGGCGCAAGAAAAATAGCTCTTAATCAAAAAATTTCTAAAATAATCGATCTAAGCGGACGCTTGCGTTTTCAAAAAAGATGGGCACAAACTCCAAGGATTCCAGAAACTGCGGTTTTAGGACATATGCTTGTGGTAGCTATTTTGTCTTATTTTTATTCTTTAGAAGTAAAAGCATGCGATGGTAGGATAGAAAGCAATTTTTATTGTGCTTTGTTTCATGATTTGCCTGAAAGTTTAACTAGAGATATCATCTCTCCGGTAAAATATGGCATAGATGGTTTAAATGAAATCATCAATGAGTATGAAATGAAGCTTATTAATGAGAAAATTTTACCTTTTATACCACTATCTTTTAGAGAAGAATTTAGTTATATACTTGGTATTAGAGAAGGACAAAATGAAGAAAGTGCCTTTGTAAAAAATGAATTTGAAAATCGTATTTTTAATAACAAGCCAAGTGTTTATAGCGGTAGTTTGGATGCGGTTAATGAGGATCGTTTTAAGGCTATTGATGGAAAGGCTTTGAAATATTGTGATAAGCTAGCAGCTTTTATAGAAGCGGCTTTATCGATTAGCTATGGAGTAAAGTCTAAAGAGCTTGAAAGCGGTTTTGTGGGAATGTATGAGTATTTTAAAACAAATCCGACTATTAATGGGGTAAATTTCTTTAGAATTTGTGAGGATATTAAAGGGTATTTTAAACTTTAAAACCCTCTCCCAGATGACTGCGGCACACACTAAGTCTAAGTGCTCTGCTGTGTTCCCACCCTGAAGCGGTGCTTAAAAATAGCATTGCACAGGTCTAAGAGAAGGCAGTTGAAATAATATCTTAAAATATCTTAAAAAACATTGAGGTGAAGTATGTTGAGTATATTTGCAAATTTTTTATCTAAATTTAGAGAATTTTTTGTTCCTAGTCATCTGTCTTTAGAATTTAGAGCAAAATCTTTTGCGGCTATTATTGTGGCAAATAAAAATATAAAAGCAGAAATTTGGCAAGTTTTAGCTGATATTGCTAGTGAAATTTATCCAAAAGATAAAAGCAGGCAAGCAATTTTGGTGCAAACTTCTAAAGAATATGTAGATAGAGTTTTAAAAAATGAGCTTAGTTTGGATACTTTACTTAAAAATATTGCTTTGCTTTTGAAAAAAAATCCAAGATATATACAAAAGATAAAATTTGATAAACTTGAGCGTTTAATAGATAAAAATGAAGAAGAATCTTTGGTTCAGCTTAGGGTGTATGAATTTTTTGAGCAAGAGGTAAAATATATCTTAGAGCAAAAAAATATAAATAAAACATGAAAAGCTAAAATTAGCGTTTCATGTTGATTGCTTTTTGTATCATTTGATCGGCTGTTGTGATACTTTTACTACTTGAATCATAAGCTTTTTGTAGAGTGATTAAGTTAGTAAAAGCTACCGATAAATCTACATTAGATTGCTCTAAATAAGAACCTTTAAAAGTTGCTGTGCTGAAATTTCCATTAGCATCAAGTAAAAAAGTTGGATTACCGCTATTTCCTGTTTGCCCATAAAGATTTTCCCCTAGCTTTTCCAAGCCTTGTTCGTTTGTAAAATTAAACAAAGCAAGTTTTGCCATAGCTATTTGATCTCCATTGGTAAAAGTGGCGATGATAGTGCCATCTGTGTTAATAGAATAATTATTTAAAAACCCCTCGCCCTTACCATCTGTTTGTGTATGCACTGAAGGTTGTTTGTTTTGTAAAGCATGAAGCCCATCATAGCCTGAATTTGGTATATTTGGATCATAATAAGAACCAAGATTTATATTAACCCTTGTGCCATTATTATCTACCGAATTTAAGGTGTTAGATACTAAAGCTCCAGATTCGTTAAAAGTGATTAAACCTTCAGTTGTTCCACCTATTTTATTGCCATCATTATCATACACTTGTGCAACAGCTTTGTATTCTAAATCTGTACCATTTTGCGGTAAAACTCTATCTAATTTAACTTTTACCCAACTAATAGATCCATCAGGATTTATTAATTTTGCAGAAAGTTCTGTGCTATCAGCTACTTCTTTTTCAACACTTAAGTGAGATGATTCTAATTTGGCTGTTTCTAAATCGACTTTATCTAGTTTTTGATTGTCGATACTAAAAGCTAAATTTTCATCTAAAGTAGCTTGTAATGTTTGACTAGCACCCTTTTCATCAGTGATTTTAAAATATATAGTATCGCCAGGTTTTATACCATAAATTTGTTCATCTTTTACACTACCTGAAATTTTTACACTACCATCTTCATTTTTACTAAATTCAAATTTAGAAGCATCTACATCTACATTTACTGCTTCTGTTTTGGTGCTTGTGTCTAAATTTCCACTCCAAGTTATATTCTGCGTTGGTTGAGGTGGTAAGTAAAGATTTTTAGGTACAGAAATAGGTCCTTGAGTATTAACTCCGCCCATTTGTAAATTCTGTCCAGGTGTTCCACTCCAAGCTGTAGTGACTTTTTGTCCCATAATCTGACCAAACATATTAGAAACTCTATCACTTAGTTGAATTTCTTGTAATGATGGATTCATAGTTCCAAGTACATAATTTCCATTTGAATCTACTAAAAATCCATTTGCATCAGGTTTAAAAGCACCATTTCTAGTATAATAAACCCCATTGGCATTACTTACACCAAAAAAGCCTTTTCCAGCAATTGCTACATCAAATTCATTATCAGTAGAAACTAACGGACCTTGTTCAAAAATATCATTAGTAGCTCCTGCTACACTACCATAACCAGTTTGACCTTTGTTATATGATTGTGTTGTTATGGTGCTATAAAATACATCTTTAAATGCCACATCAGAGTATTTAAAACCGACTGTATTGACATTGCTTATATTATGAGCGGTATTGTCTATACCATAACTTTGGGATTTTACTCCATTTACTCCATTGTAAAATGCTGTAAACATGATTTTATCCTGTAATCTCTTTAATATCTTCCCATTTAACCCAGCTACCGCCCATACCAACTAGAGCTTCACCTTCTTCAAATTTAACTCCAGTGATAGGATAAGCACCATAAGTTGAATTAACGGTTGTGCCATCTTCACCTATATAACTTGCTCTTACATAATATTTTCCAGATGGTACAGGACTTCCACTATCATCTGTTCTATCCCAAACGATTTGTTTCATACCAGCACTCATATCTTTAACACTCATTGTTCTTACAGGATCTCCTGCTTCATTATAAATAGTAAATGTTACAGGTGTGCTGTCTGATTTATAAGCTGAATCAATCTTTGCTGTTTTGATATCAACACTTGGGGTATGTCCTACTATTTTAAATGTTTGATCTTCTCCAACTACTGCTTGAACCGTTTCTTCTTGACCTTTGTCATCTTTTAATTTTATATGTATAGTTTCTCCAGGTTCAGCTATTTCTTTATCAACTTTACCTGTTATATCTAGTTTATCTTCGCCATTTTTCTTAAGTTCAAAACCTTCAATATCAATATCAGTCTTTTTACCTTTTTGTGGTTCTTGTGGTAAATACATATTAATTTGAAATTGTATATCATCATCTGCCACTACAAGGTAATTATCTTTAACTGTTGCAAGCTTTCCAACTGCAGCTAGTGCGCTCATACCTGTGCTTGCTGCAATAGAATTTTGTAGTTTTGTCATCGCAGTTACAAGTTGAGTCATGGTTTTATTAGTATTATCTTGCATTTCAAGTGCTGAAAGTTGTGCCGTTTGGGTAAGCATTTTTTCAGTATCCATAGGATCTGTTGGATCTTGATGTTGGAGTTCTATTAAAAGAAGCTTTAAAAACGCATCCTTGTCAAGTTCTGCCCCAGGGTTGTAAATCAACCCGCTATCACCTTCACCGGTTCTAGTGCTTCCTTTAGTATTTGGCATATCTTTAGTATTAAGCGTTGCTAAAGGACCTTGAAGGGTTTGTGTGTTTATATTTGACATAAAAATCCTTTTTTATATATTTTTAAAGCTCAAAGCAAAAAATATTCCATTTAAAAATATTTTGCTAAAACCATTTCTAAGCTTGGTTTTTCTTGAATTTCTTTTTCAAAATTCACCTTATCTTCTTTGCTATTGTTGTTTTTTTGTCTTTGCGGATTGCTTTGTTCTTTTCTTTCTTGATTACTAAAATTCATTTCTAAATTTGTAAATCCCATATTTACAAGAGCATTTTTAAACTCAGCTTGATGTTGTATGAAAAGATTTAAGGTATTTTGATTAGAGTTAAAGCTAATATTTAAATTTGAACCCCTTTGGACTAAAGTTACTTCTACTTCTCCAAGATTATGTGGATTAAGAGTTATACTAAAGCGAGTTATAGGTGCTTTGTAGCTTTCTAGTTTTTCTTTAAATTCTTGGGCAAAATCATTGAAAGTTTCTTTCATAGGAATATTTTGATTTTTTATAAAATTATTAGAAACCCTATTCATTTCCCTTACATAAGAATTTAAATTTTCTTCACTATGATCATTTTCATCTTTTGAAAACTCTTTTGTGTGTTTAAAAATATCACTAAAATTATCTATATTTTGATTATTTTTATCTATTTTTAAATGTTTATCTTGAGGGGCTAATAGATTTTCTAAGTTAATTTTTAAATCTTGATTTTGTATATTTTGAGTATTTTTTATATTTGTTAATTCAGTTTTTAAATCTTTTGAATTTTCTAAAACAGAACTTATTTTTTTACTAAAGCTATCTTCGCTAGTAGTTAGTTTTTCATTCTTTAATATTTCTTTAAAATCTAGCTTTTCTTTTTCTTTGATATCTTTTTTTAGGTTTGTGTTTTGAGTAAGATTAATTAACTCAATATCACTTAGTTTTTCATTGAATTTTGTTGTTGTATTTTGGATATTTTTTGCGTTTTTTATTTCTTTTTCATCCTGAATTTGAATTTTTTCTACTAATTTTTCTTTAAAATCTATGTTTTGAATGTTTTCTTTTGCTTGTGTTTTTATATCTTTTTTTGGAAGTTCTATATTTTTTAAAGCAGAAGAAAGCAAAGACACACCTTCGTTTTCTTTGCTTTTTATATTTTTGCTTGTATTTGGTTCTTCTTTTAAAAGCTTGGTAATTTTTTGATTGATTAAATCTTGAAAAACATTAGTATTATTATTTTGTTTTGGTATTTCAAAAAAACCTTTTTTATCAAGATTTGGAAAGGCTTCTTTTAAATCTTTAATTTGTTCAAATTTTATATTTTTGATGTTTAATCCAAGCTCTTTTGCCACATTAAAAAGCTCATTAATATTTTTTATATTTTTTAGCTTGTGTAGATTTTTTTCAAGAGCTAAAATAGCAGTATTATCTTGGACAAGTTTGTTTAGTTTTATATCCTTGCTATCGCTTTGTAAAACCTCTAATAAAGAAAGAATTTGCATAAAATTTGCACCCTCAAAAAGCTTCAAAGCATCTTTTTCATCCAGCGGTATTTTATCTTTGACATCATCTTTTAAAATTTTATCATTAACTTTATCATCTTTTTGTAGAGTCTTGAAATCTTTTGGTAAACTTCCATCTTTTTCATTTATTGCTTGCAATAAGGAATTTAAAAATTCCTCGCCATCACTTTGTGAGCTAGTATTTTCTTTACTTGGGTTTTCATTCTGTGGAGTGATGCTTAGTAAGTTTAAAGCATCACTAGCTTGGATATTAGACATTAATTAACCTACTAAAAAATTATTTTTTGCTAAATTTGGAAATAAATTTTGTAATTGTGCTGCACAATCAAGTTTTAAATTTTCATGAGTAAGATTAAAATTTTTAAATATTACTAATAATTCTTCTATGTTTTTAGCATTTAAAACCGCATTTTCATTTTGCGCATCATCTAAAATTTCACTTACTTTGCTTGAAAGTTTTGCATAATTTAATTCTTTTTCTTCATTTGAATTTATAACTTCTAAATAATTTAAAAGTTCCATAAAATGCTTACTATTTAAAACTGAAGTTCCTTGTTTTTCTAAGTTAGCGTTAAAGATTTGAGTATTTAGGTTTGACATATTTTTCTCCTTAAAAATAATTCTTACTCAAGACAAAAGCAACAAGTGTTCCAATTTTTAAATCTTAATTTTTAAGCATTTTTTTTATATAATATTAGATTTTAAATTTAAGACTTTGGAGAAAAACTTGGATAATATTAGAAATATAGCTGTTATAGCTCATGTTGATCATGGTAAAACAACAATGGTAGATGAGCTTTTAAAACAATCAGGAACTTTTAATGAGCGTGAACAAATAGCAGAGCGTGTAATGGATAGTAATGATATAGAAAAAGAAAGAGGTATCACTATACTTTCTAAAAATACTGCTATTAATTATAAAGGCACAAAAATAAATATCATAGACACTCCAGGCCATGCTGATTTTGGTGGTGAAGTTGAGCGTGTGTTAAAAATGGTTGATGGGGTTTTGCTTTTAGTTGATGCACAAGAAGGGGTTATGCCTCAAACTAAATTTGTGGTAAAAAAGGCTTTATCTTTAGGGCTTAAACCTATTGTTGTTATTAATAAAATCGACAAGCCAGCTGCTGATCCTGAAAGAGTGATCAATGAAATTTTTGATCTTTTTGTGGCTTTAGAGGCAAATGATGAACAACTTGATTTTGCAGTAGTATATGCGGCTGCTAAAAATGGTTATGCAAAACTTGCACTTGAAGATGAAAGCACTAACATGGAACCATTGTTTAAGACTATACTTGAGCGTGTGCCTGCTCCAAGTGGTAGTGATGAAAATCCTTTACAGCTTCAAGTTTTTACTCTAGGTTATGATAATTTCGTTGGTAAGATAGGGATTGCAAGAATTTTTAATGGTAAAGTAAAGAAAAATCAAAATGTTATGCTTGCTAAAGCAGATGGCTCTAAAATCAATGGAAGAATTTCAAAACTTATTGGTTTTATGGGTCTAGAAAAAATGGACATTGAAGAAGCAGGGACAGGCGATATTGTAGCGATTGCAGGTTTTGAAGCTTTAGATGTAGGAGATAGTGTGGTAGATCCAAATAACCCTATGCCGCTTGATCCTTTACATATAGAAGAGCCAACTTTAAGTATAGTATTTTCAGTAAATGATGGTCCTTTAGCGGGTACTGAAGGTAAACATGTAACTTCAAATAAAATCGCAGAACGCTTAGAAGCTGAAATGAAAACTAATATTGCCATGAAATATGAAAGCACAGGCGAGGGTAAATTTAAAGTAAGTGGAAGAGGTGAACTTCAAATAACTATTTTAGCCGAAAATATGCGTAGAGAAGGTTTTGAGTTTTGTATGGGTAGACCTGAAGTTATCGTTAAGGTAGAAGATGGTGTTAAAACAGAGCCGTTTGAGCATTTAGTGATTGATGTGCCTGATGATTTTACTGGAGTAGTGATTGAAAAACTAGGTAAAAGAAAAGCTGAAATGAAAACTATGACACCAACTGGAGATGGTCAAACAAGACTTGAGTTTGAAATTCCTGCGCGTGGGCTTATAGGATTTAGATCACAATTTTTAACAGATACTAAAGGCGAGGGTGTGATGAACCATAGCTTTTTAGAGTTTCGTCCATTTAGCGGGGCAGTTGAAAAAAGAAATAATGGCGCGTTAATTTCTATGGAAAATGGTGTTGCACTAGGATATTCTTTATTTAACTTACAAGATAGAGGGGTATTATTCATTGATCCTCAAACAAAAGTATATACAGGCATGATTATAGGTGAGCATTCACGCCCAAATGATTTAGATGTTAATCCTATTAAAGGTAAAAATTTAACTAATGTTAGAGCAAGTGGTAGTGATGATGCGATTAAGCTTGTACCACCTAGAAAATTAAGCCTTGAAAGAGCATTAGAGTGGATAGAAGAAGATGAACTTGTAGAGGTTACTCCACAAAATATTAGAGTTAGAAAAAGATATCTTGATCCTACTCAAAGAAAAAGAATGGAAAAGGCTAAGTCTTAATGGATTTTGAAGCCATAAGACAAGCTTTAAATAAAAGACTCAAAGCTTTACAAATTTTAGCATTTGCTGAAGCTTTGGTTATATTTTTTCTTGCTTTTCAATTTAGCAAAGATGTGATTATAGCTTTGTTTTTTGCTGTTTTAGCAGGAGTTTTGTTTTTTAGAATTTTAGGAAGAAAGCTTATGTGGGGACGCAATGAGCTTGTATTTAAAATGTGTGAAGAATTTTTAAAGCAAAACAATGCTAAATTTGACAAACAAGGCTTTTATCAGAAAGATTTTGAAAAAATTACTTTTGATTTTTCTTTAAAAACTTATCATTCTCAAAATTCTTTTATTTTTGATGATTTTATTCTTTATGATGTGAAATTTAAAGATGAATTTGGGAATTTCTTTTGTGGAATTTTGCTTTATAGTAAGAAATTAAAAGAAGATATTAAGTCAAATGAAAGTATTTTTGAAAAAGTAAAGGATAAAGAATTTTCTACACAAAGAGTTTTGAAAAAAGATGATTATTTGCTCATAGCTAGTTTGAAAAATCCTTTTTTTGCTGATTTAAAAATTTCAAGCGAGTTAAATTTTAAACTTTTTAGAGCTAATTTAGAAAAAATTCAAGCTTTTATACATGATTAAGTTTAGCTTACTTAATCATTTTGTTCTAAATTATTAATTTCTTGTATTTTTAAATTCTCATTTTTTCCCATTAAATTTTGTATGATTTGAATTTGCTCTTTAGAGGCATAGCTTATGTCTTTTAAAACTATCCAAGTGATTTTTTGATTACAAGGCTTGTTGAGTTTATTTTTAAAGATATAAAAAGATTGAAGATTGTTTGGCAATAACTCATTAGCACTTAAGCCTTGAACATAAAGCTTATCGCCTTCTTTTTTAGGAAAAGCACGGATGATTTTTTTAATAAAAGGATTTTCCGCGCCTTCTTGTAAAAACAGCACAACCACTACTATATCGCCTTTTTGACTTACATGGCTAAAATGAATTTCTAAAGGATAAGATTTTTTATCAATAGAAATCTTTGATGGGCTATGAAAGTGAAAATGCGATAAATTATAAGCTGTATTATCTAGCACGATATGGCTTCCATTGCTTGCAAAATACATTTTTATGGTATAACCATCATTTATTAAACCAAAAGAATCATTTGAGTAGTTAAATTCTAAAGAATGATTTTTGTTTCTAGACTTTTTGCTATTTATATTAATAAAATCTTGATTTAAACCACTTTCACAATAAATCCAGTTTTTATCTAAATTTTTCCATTTGTCTTTGTCTATGAAATTTCCATGTGAGGTATTTTGAGGCATTTGCTCATAGGCAAAAAGCATGCTAGTAGTAAATAAGCCAAAAAGTATTCTTTTAAAACTCATAATATTCCTTTTTTAACATAATTATAAAAAAACATCCCCTATAAAAAGCTTATGTTTAAAAATAATTATATTAAAATTAAATATTTTAAAGAAATTACAGATAATATTAAGGATAAATTGATCGATATATGGGAGGATAGTGTGAAACATTCCCATGATTTTTTATCTGATTTTGATAGAGAAAAGATTAAAAATGATCTTTTAAATTCTCAAGTATTCTTTAGTTTAAATTATTTGATTTGTTATAATAAAGACAAAATGATTGGATTTTTAGCATTTGTGGATGATAAAATTGAAATGTTGTTTTTAAGTTCAAAATATTTTAACAAAGGTATAGACACTACTTTAATATCTAAAGCCATAAATGATTATCATTTGAAATATGTTGAAGTAAATAAAGATAATTATAAGGCGTATAAATTTTTATCAGAAAAATGGTTTTTTACAAGAGGGTGAATATAAAGATGAATATGGTTTTATTATTTTAAAAATGAAATTTTAACTATTCTTTACCATCTTTAATAGGTACAAAAAGGCATTCATCTAAAATTTCTTTGCTAATCTCACCATCTTTTTTGGTAAATTTAGTGATGAATTGTTGATTTCCTATGAGTAAAGGAGCTACTAAAATTCCATTGTTTTCAAGTTGATCAAATAATACATTTGGAATATGCTCTATATAAGCTGAGAGTAAAATTCTATCATAAGGTGCATAATTTTTCCAACCATTTTGCCCATCATCAAATTTTACATGAATATTAGCATAGTTTAGTTTTTTAAATTTTTCTATAGCACTAATTGCAAGTTTTTCAATGCGCTCTATGGTAAAAACTCTTCTAATAAGCTTACTTAAAATCGCAGCTTGATACCCGCTACCACAACCTATTTCTAAAACACTATCAGCATCTTTAAAATCAAGTGCCATAGTCATTTTAGCCACGGTTAAAGGCGAGCTTATCCATTGATTACCCATTAAAGGAAGCGCATCAAGTCTATAAGCATGCATTTTTAAAGGTGAAAAAATTTCTCTTGGAGTAGAACAAAAAGCTTCAAATAATTCTTCATTAATGAAAGTGTTTTTGCGAATTTCTTCTGCCATAGTTTGACATTGTTTTTGTTCAAATATATGAATCAATAAGCACTCCTTGATAAAAAGTGTTATTTTATCTTAAATTTTATTTATCTAGCTTTAAAGTCTTTAAGGCGTAAAAACGCCTTAAAGATTAATCAAGCGTATAAAGGATGTTTGATCCATCTTGATAAGATAAGATGTGTATTTTGCCATCTTTGAAGAATAAGCTTCTTGCGTTAGTTATATTTTCTGGATACGAAATAGTTTTTACAACCTCTTCTTTGTCTAGATCAATTACAGCAATAACATTATGCTTTTTACTTAATGCATAAATTTTACCATTTTTAAAAGCCATTGAAGTTATATAAAGATCGCCCAAAGTTTTTCCTTCTTTTAACTCAGCTTTAGGAGTAAATTCAGCTGAAAGAACTCTATCTGCTAAAGAAATTTTAGAAATTACAAAAGTTTTAGTATCCTTATTGTTTGGAACGGTAGCAAGATACATGTATTTTCCATCAGTAGTTGTGCTTAAAATATGATGGAATTTAGCTCTAACTGTGTCAATTCTACCACGACCAAGGTTTTCACCTTGTCCTTCAAAATTATTTGCCCCTCTAATAAAATCAGCATATTGTAAAGCTTCATCTGCATTAGGATTTTGAGCAAATCTTAAGAAAGTTTTATTAGAGCCCATTAAGATGTATTTGTTGTCCAAATAAGGAATAATTCCTATGATAGGATTAATTGTGGCTGAAAAATATGGGTCTAATAGAAAATCTGTTTTAGTGCTAAAATTATCATCTAGGAAAAATACTTCCCATTTTGAACTTGCGACATATTCTCCATTGATATAATCAAGTGTATTGATAGCTTTAGGAAAATCAATTTTTGTTTCATTTACGATTTTTAGATTATCATCGATATTTGTAAATGGAGCATTACTGATATTATTATCAAATTCAATACCTAGTTTTTCATTAGCAGGAGCAAAAGCAAAATCAGGTTCTTTAACATCGCGTTTTCCTAAGAAAGAAATGCTTTTCCAACTTTTATTCCAGCCTGAATCATCCCAAATAATATATTTTGGATTTAAACTAAAACGAACTGGATCACCTTGTCCGCTATATGGGATAGGACCAGTGCTTACGAAAGCTTGGAAGACATTTGAAGCTACGATAAAAGCAACAATAACCATAGCAGCTAGGTTAAATTTAGTTAATTTTCTAAAACTAACTCCTTCCATTTCTTTTTCAAAGGAGTCAAATTTTGGAGCAAAAGCAAAAATTACACCAAGTAATAAAACTACAGCCCAAAATACTACTTCAGCCCAAAAATAAGTATGCAAACCAAAAATAGGCAAACCAAAACCTTGATCAAGATCACGATGTGCATGTCCGCTTATATGATTAAATGATTGCCATAAACCAAATGCAGTTGCAATTAAAAGAAAAGCTAAGAACTTACCTTTCATACCATAACGCACGATAAATAAAGCTGCAACACCAATGAAAATCATTGATTCTCTTTGGCCCCAACAAGAAGTACAAGGGCTATCACCTAGCATATAACCAAAAATCAAATTTGCAATTCCAACAGGCATTAAAATGATTAAAAAACCTGCCAAGCACATTAAAAAATAAAAAAATTTAGTTTTGTTAATATCACACATATTTGCCACCTTATAGATTCATTAGGCCTAAGATTGCGCCTGATTTACGACCTAAATAGTCAAATACCATAATAGCCCATGAAATTACAAGTATAGAAAAAGCTAGTTTTTCTTTTTCAGGCTTAATTATCATGAGAACTATGGCAATAAAGACTAGCAAAAGTTCTAAAAACTCCATAATTACCCCTTTACTAATAAAATAAAATGGCCGATTTTACAATAATGAAATAAATAAAAATAAAATATTAAATAAAAAGAGAATTTTAGTTTAAAAAAATGTAAAATATGGGTAGTTTTGTGACTTAAAAGTCATCAAAACTCAAACTCCCTTTAGAATAGTTTGTAACCTTGCTTTCAAAGAAATTGCTTTTTTGATCATTAAATTTAGAAAAATCATCTACCCATTTAATAGGATGTTTTGCATTATAAATTTTATCAAGATTAATAGCTATTAGTCTTTGATCAACAAGATAGTGAATGTACTCTTCTATAATATCGTCTGTAAAACCCATGATTTGATTTTGAGTGATGTATTTGCCCCATTTGATCTCAAGTTCACCTGCTTTTTTAAACATATCATAAATTTTGTTTATATTGATATCATTAAACAAATCAGGTCTTTCTTTACGCACAGAATTAATCATATTTTGAAATAATAATAAATGAGTAATTTCATCTCTTTGTATAAAGCGTATCATTTGTGCTGAACCTAGCATTTTTCCTGCACGTGCTAAAGCATAAATAGCAGTAAAACCACTATAAAAATACACTCCTTCTAGAATTTGATTTGCTACCATTGCAAGTAAAAGTTTATTATCATCTACTTCGCCAGCTAATTCTTCATAAATACTTGAAATGAAATCATTTTTTTCTCTTAAAGTCTCATCGTGTTTTTCCATTTCATAAATTAAGTCTGTATTTTCACAGATTGCTTCAACCATCACTGCATAAGATTTTGAGTGATTTGCTTCTTCATAAGCTTGTCTTGCTAAAACCGCATTGATTTCAGGTGCTGTGATATAAGGGTTGATATTATCAGCAAGATTGTTTGTTTGAAAACTATCCATTGAGATAAGTTGAGACCAAACTAGATCATACATTCTTTTTTCTGCTACGGTTAGATTGCAACGATAATCTAGTGCATCTTTTGTTGTATCTACTTCTTTTGGAAACCAAGTATTTGCTTCCATTAAATCCCAAAGTTTTAAAGCCCATGTGTATTTTGCTTTAGTAAAATTTAAAATACCATGTGGGTTGCCGTTAAATACTTTTCTATCATTTAAAGTTTCATTTGATTTTGGATTATAAATTCTTTTTCTATTCATTTTTCCACCTTTGTTACAATAGCGCTTTGGCTTAAAATATCATGCAAGGCTAAGGTATCCTTTCTTAAAAAGCTTACCAAAAAGCCAATCAACAAGCCAAAGCTTATAATGAAAATTACATAGCGTAGGATTATTCTAAAAAAATTAAGTTTGTGTCCATTTTTAATATCAATCAAGTATAAATCATAAGCTTTAAGTCCAGGACTTTGAGCTTTTTTTACTAAAAATAATGCTTGTAAAAATCCAAAAAGTAATGGGCACAAAAAAATTATAAGTTGATTGTTTAAAAAAGCTTCTTTAGAGCCAAGAGTAAAATAAAACAAATACAAAATGGGCACATAAAGCAAAAATAGATCAATCAGAAAGGCTTTAAATCTTAAAAAGCGAGTGGCTATTTTTGCTTTAGTTTTCATTAGTTACCACGACTACCAGGTTTGATAGCTTTAGTGCCTTTTTCACAAAGTGGGCAAGTATTTGCATCATAAATATCAAATTCAAAATTTCCTAGTGCAAAAAGTGGTAAATTTTGTGGTAATTTTGCATTTTCTTTTCTTGGATTGTTTAAATTTTTTACAGCACAAAAACCACGATTTGCTAAAGCTGCAAAACCTACTACTTCTCCACCTAAATTCTCGATGATTTTTGCACTCTCAAGTGCTGAGCCACCTGTTGTAATAATATCTTCACAAACGATAAATTTTTCACCTTTTTTTACTTCAAAACCGCGTCTAAGACTCATCACTCCTTCTACGCGTTCAGTGAAAATAAAGCGTTTGTTGCAAGCTCTAGCAAGTTCATAACCTGCTAAAATTCCACCCAAGGCAGGCGAGCAAATACTATCAAATTCAATATTAAAACTGGCAATAACTTTCGCAAGCTCATCACAAAGCTCACCTGCTAGTTTTGGATTTTCTAAAACTTTAGCACTTTGAAGGTAAAACTCAGAGTGTTTCCCTGAGCTAAGTAAAAAATGTCCTTGTAGGTATGCTCCACAATCTTTATAAATTTGTTCTAAGTTCATTTTTAAACCTTTAAAAGTTCCGCTTCTTTGTTTTTAACTAACTCATCTACTTTTGCTGTATAATTATCGGTTTGTTTTTGTACTTCATCATAAGCTTTTTTAGCTTCATCTTCTGAGATTGCTTTATCTTTTTCTAGTTTTTTTACCGCATCATTTGCATCTTTTCTAATATTTCTAATAGCAACTTTAGCCTTTTCACCCATAGCTTTAGCATTTTTAGCATTTTCTTCTCTTTGTTCTCTTGTCATAGGAGGAAAAAATAATTTAACACTTTCGCCATCATTGTTCGGATTTACTCCAATGTTTGCCGCAGCTATAGCACTTTCTATGGCTTTTAGCATTGATTTTTCCCAAGGAGTAATGCTAATAGTTGAAGCATCGGTTGCTAAAACTGTTGCTACTTGATTTAATGGAGTTGCACTACCATAATAATCTACATGAATATGATCAAGTATATTTATATTTACTTTGCCAGTTCTTATGGTAGTAAAATCTTTTTTTAAGGCCTCTAAGCTTTTGTCTGATTGTTGTTTTTGCTTGGTATAAATTTCATTTAGCATGGTATTTCCTTTTTTTATTTGCTAGTATTACTTTCGCTAATTGGAGCACTTGGTGCAACTGGAATGCTAGTTGTGTTTGTTTCAGGTGCCTTTGGTAAAATTTGTTCTGCTTTTTCAGCAAGTGAGTTAGAATTAGCATTATTATACATATAACTTAGAGCAATTGTATTAGCGATAAGTAAAACACCCATCACAAAAGTAAATTTAGCTAAAAACCCTGCAGGACCCTTTGCTCCAAACAAGCTTTCATTACTTCCGCTATATGCTCCAAGTCCTATGCTTGAGCTTTTTTGTAATAAAACAGCAATACAAATAATCACAACAATTGCAAATTGCAAAATAATTAAAAGAGTAGTCATGAATTTTCCTTATTGAAAATAAAATGAGTATTTTAACTTAAAAAGTTTGATAAAAACTTGAAAGAGGTAAAGAAAATTTGCGAGAATTTTTCTCGCAAATTTTTATCTGCTATTAAAGCTTCTTAAAATATTAAGAAGAGAGATGAAAAGATTGATAAAATCAAGATAAAGTGCAACTGCACCTTCGATTGGTGTTTCATAATTTCCTCTAATGATGTTTTGAGTATCATAAAGAATGTAAAAAGAAAATAAAATTGCACCAATACCAGAAATTGCTAAGCTTAAAAGTGAACTTTGAAAAAAGATATTAATTAAAGAAGCTACTACGATAACAATCAAAGCTATAAAAAGCATTTTTCCCATCATAGTAAAATCTCTTTTTGTATTCATAGCAAAAACGCTTAAAGCACCAAAAGCCACTGTTGTTAAAGCAAAAGCTTGAGCAATAATGCTAGCTCCTGCAGGAAGTGCTAAAACAGAATATAAAAGTGGTGTTAAAGTAAGTCCTGAAACAAAAGTAAAGGCAAAAAGTAAAACTAAATTAAGCGGAGCTTCTCTTTTTTTCCATTGTAATGCAAATAACAAGCCAATTTCTACGATAAATAAAATCCAAAAAGTTGCTTGAGATTGTGCAAATAAATGTGCTAAGGCAAAAATTCCTATGTAAGCACCTGCTGTTGCAGCTAATAATGAAGCAGCAAAAAGCTGATAAGTTTGTTTTATAAAAATGCTCAAATCACTTCTAGCATAACCTTCAAATTCTTGAGTTTTAGAGTTAGAATAATCTCTATCATAAAGACTCATTAAAATCCTCCAATAATTTTTAAAAATTAAAATTTACAAAAAAAAGATAAATAAAAGATTAAAATTGTATAAAAATATAACAAAAAATAAATTTATAGATTTATTTTAAGTAAAAATAATTTAGTATAATTCTTTATTAAAATGCAAAAAAGGACTTTTTTTGAAAGACTTGATCGAGGGTGCTTTAAAATTTATGCAAGAAGATTTTAAAGAGCATGCAGAACTTTTTGAAAGTTTAAAAAATAAACAAAATCCCCACACGCTTTTTATAGGATGTGCTGATTCAAGAGTTATACCAAATTTAATTACTAATACAGGTCCAGGAGAGCTTTTTGTTGTAAGAAATATAGGCAATATAGTTCCACCTTATAGAGTAGGAGATGATTTTTTGGCAACTACTTCAGCTATTGAGTATGCTTTTAGTTCTTTACATATAAAAAATATCATAGTTTGTGGACATAGTAATTGTGGTGGCTGTGCGGCTTTATATGCAAATGAAAATGAGCTAAAGAGTATGCCGAATGTGAGAAAATGGCTTACCTTGCTCGAACCTATTAAAAATAAGGTTTTAAAAGTTGCAGGTAGTGATTTAGCCATGCGATCTTGGATGACTGAAAAAATGAACTTGGTTAATTCTTTGCAAAATTTATTAACCTATCCAGGTATAGAAGAAGCTTTAAATAAAAAAGAAATAGAACTTCATGCTTGGTATTACATCATAGAAACGGGTGAAATTTATGAGTATGATTTTAATTTTGAAAATTTTGTTTTAATACAAGAGAGGGTGAAAAAAGTATGAAAAAGATTGTTAATATTATTTTATTATTTTTATTTATCAGCACTTTGAATGCACAGGAAAAAAATGCTTTAGAGGATAAGAATAGTATTTTTGCTTTGGTACAAGATTATATAGAGCTTAATTTACTTTTGGAAAGTTTTAAAACTGGTGATACAAATAGCACCGAATTTCAAGATAATATCAAAGAAATAGAAAAACAAAAAACAGCTCTTTTGACTACTTTACCTTTAAAAATGGTATCTCAAAAGATTGATGATAAAGAAGCAAAAGATTTTTTAAAAACTAAGAATGCTTTACAAAAAAGTGTTGAAAATGCCCAAGCTAAAAAAAGATATTATGATTATGTGGATAATAAAATCAAACTTTTAAATTTAACCTCTGCAGAACATTTTTATCTTTGTATATTTGAATTAGAAAAAGTTTTTATAGAAGGTGCTCAAAGTCAAAAAATAAAAAAAATTATTGATGAAAGCATTGACTCATTAAAAGAAGATATAGTTTTTAATTTTGCTTTAGATAAAGAGAAAATTAATGATATTACTCAACTTAGAACCTTAGAGCTTAGTGAAAATAATTTAAGAAATACCATCAAGTCATATAATGAAATTTTGGTATATCTAAGAAATAATGCAAATTTGCTTGAAACTAATTTTTTATTTACGGGCTTGGGCTTGCAAAATGCCATTAATTATATTAATAAACAAACCTCTATTAGTAGTGTAAATGTTGGAAAAATAGTTATTTCTATTATTGTCATTGTTTTGTTTTATTCTTTGAAATTTTATCTTGCAAAAATTTTGTATTTTGTATTGATACATTTATTTGGAAAAAATTCAGAAAATGTAGAAATAAAAACTCATTTTTTAGAAAAGCTCCAAGGACCAGTGGGTTGGTTTTTGTTTGCTTATGCTATTGGAATTTGTTTTACTATTTTTTACTATCCTGCGCCTGTAGATATAAGAATTAGTAATATTTTATCAATTGTTTATGTTATTTTAACTGCTTGGCTTGTGATAAATATTTTTGATAGTTATGGTATGGTAATTGTGGCAAAGCTTGCTGAAAAAAGTGGCAAACGCGAAGTGGTTAATTTAATTATTAAAATTTTATATTTTATTATTATAGTAATAGCTGTTTTATTTGTTTTATCACATTTAGGATTTAATATTTCAGCATTGATTGCATCTTTAGGTATTGGTGGTTTGGCTGTGGCATTGGCAGCTAAGGATATTATTGCAAATTTCTTTGCTTCTGTGCTTTTGCTTTTTGATAACAGCTTTAATCAAGGCGATTGGGTTGAAATTTCAGGTATAGAAGGAACTATAGTAGAAATTGGGCTTAGAAAAACTACTATTAGAACTTTTGATAATTCTTTGGTGTTTTTACCAAATTCAACTATTATGGGAACTAATATAAAAAATTGGAGTAAAAGAAAAATAGGACGCCATGTAAAATTATTTATAGGTGTAACTTACGATGCAAGACCTGAACAACTTGAGCAATGTGTAGAAGATATAAGATATTTATTAGCTACTAGTCCTTTGATAGCTCAAGTTGATGATAGTGCGCTAAATCATGGTGGAACCCGCGCTAGATATAGACAAAATTTAGTTTCAGTGAATGATTTAGAAGGATATAAAAATAATACTTATGTGGCTGTGAGTGGCTTTAGCGCAAGTTCTATTGATATAGAAGTATATTTTTATACTAAAGCAGTTGATGCTGCAGGTTTTAGAGAAGCACGACAAAGTATTTTACTTGAATTAATGAAGATTGTCGAAAGAAATAAACTAAGTTTTGCATTTCCTTCACAAAGTCTTTATATAGAAAAAATCAATAAAGACGATAAAGAAGAGTTATTATCTTAATAAGCTCTTCTTTGATCATCACACTCTACTATAATTTTTTCAGCAATGATAATGCTTCCATTTTTACTGCCTTTAACTTTAACAAGACTTCCTTTTTTTAGATCTTGTACATTGGCTTGTTTTTTATTGCTACCAAAAATTCCGCAGTTATAAATATCTATATGTGTTTGGGGTAAAATGGTAATAATTAAGTTATTATCAAAACTTGTTTGAATACTTATTGTATGTGTAGTAGTGTTTTTTAAAATACCTTGAATTTTATAAGCAAATACAAAAGTGCTAATGCAAATTAATATAAGAAAAAAACGCATTAAAATAACTCCTTTTTAGGAGTTATTTTACTTAATAAGCTCTTTTTTTGCATTCTATTTTAATTTCTTTAGCGGTTATATTTTGAATTTGATTTGGTGTTTGTGGGTTTGGTGTTGTTTGAGTATAGCCATGAAAAACTTCAGCTTCTATAAAAGTTCCTACTTTTAAATCTCTAAAAGTGCCATATCTATCCATACCAAAAATACCACAATCATCCATGTCAATTTCTGTATTTGGTAGAATTTTTATATTCATTTTTTCTCCATAGGTAGTATCGATTAAAATAGTCTTTGCACCATCATTTACATCTACTATCACACCATAAATTCCATCTGCATAAGCAAGACTTGAAAGACTTAAAGTTGTTAATAATGCAGCGATTTTCTTTTTCATTTTTTCTCCTTTATTTTTATGTAAGAATTATATAATTTTTTGAGTGAAGCAAGAGTGAATTTAGATATAATTTGAAAAATTTACCAAAAAGAGGATAACCCATGAAAGGATTTTTACATTATTTTTTTATTGTTTTGCTTGCAAGCTTGTTGTTTGCATGTTCTAAAAATGAAGATAAGAGTTCTATTATAAGATCTTATGGTTTTAATGAAAATACGCATAGTATTTTTATAGAATTTAATACCAATATCATTACAGAAAACATAGGTGTTGTAAAAGAAAGAGAAATTGTTATTAATAATCAAAAAATAAAAGCAAAGTATGAACTTGAAACTTCCACAAGATTAAACATATACACTTCTTTAAAAGCAAATCAAAATTATGATATTTTTATAGACTTAAGTGATATTGTAGCTGATGAAAAAATACAATTAAAAGTAAAAACTTCTTTTGAAAAACTAGATGTCAAAGGATATTTTCAAAATATATCAAATGATGAGAGTGTGTTGATTTTAAATGTTCAAAGTTTTTATGCTTTTAATAAAGATGAGTTGTTAAAAGCCGTAAAAATTAATGCACAAGAAAAAGAAATTCAAATAGATAAAATTATCATCCAAGATGATATAGCAAGTGTGTATTCTAAGCCATTAAAAATTAAAAATACAAACACTAATATAAAAGTAGTTTTTGATAAAGAAATTTTAGGTTTAGAGAAAAATATAGATTTAGAATATATTTTACTTGCAAAGAGCGAATTTGTATTTCAAAATGCAAATATAATCAATAAAAACATAGAATTACTTTTTTCTCAAAGTATTTCGCAAGATCAAAATTTAAAAGAGTTGATTTTTATTACACCCAAAGTAGATTTTAAAGCATTGGTATTTGGGAATAAAATCAAGCTCATAGGAAATTTTACTCCAAATAAAACTTATGAAATTCAACTTGCTCAAGGGATTAAAAGCGCTGATGGAATTAGTACAAAAGAAAGCTATAAAACTCAAGTGAGCTTAAAAGACTATGAGCCTGCTATAAGTTTTACAAATCAAGGGGTATTTTTATCTAGCAAAGCGAGTAAAAAAATAGCTTTTAAAAGTTTAAATATTAAAAAGATCCATTTAGAAGTTCATCAGGTATTTTCAAATAATTTAAGTGAATATTTAAGATATAAAAATCTTCAAGGTGCTAAAAATTTAAGTGATTATGATAGTGATATTTTTTCAGAGAGTGATTATACTAGTGAAGTAGTATTAAAAAAAGACTTTGATATTAAAAATGTTAAAAATCAATGGCAAGAAAATGAGATAGCTTTAGATGGTTTAAAAGATTTAAGTGGTGTGTTTATAGTTAAGCTTTATTTTAAAGAAGAAGATATTGATTATGTTTTTGATGAGGGTATGGAGAGTTGGAAAAAACAAAGATTTTTTGATCAAAAAGCAAAGATTAGTAAAAATTTGATTTTTTCAGATATAGCTTTAATTGCTCAAAATTTAAATAAAAAACTTTTTGTCGATGTAAGAGATTTTACCACACAAAAGGCTTTAGGTGGGGTTAGGGTTGATATAATTAGCAAAAGCAATCAAATTTTAGCTTCTAAGACAAGCGATGATAATGGTTTGGCTGTTTTTGATGATATTGATGAGTCAAGAGCTTTATTTATCATTGCTTCAAAAGATAAGCAAGCTTCTATTTTACGCTTAAGTTCGCCTTTGTTATATGATGGTTTTGATGTAGATGGTTTAGAGCAAAATTCTCAAAACAAAGTGTTTATTTACACAGAAAGAGGGGTTTATAGACCAGGTGATGATATACATTTAACTATGGTTGCAAGAAATGATAAAGGAGCTGTTAATCACCCTATATTTTTGAGTTTTTTTGATCCACGCAATAAAAAGTTTTTAGATAAAATTAAACTTGATCCTTTGAGTAATGGAACTTTTTATAAAAAGATTTCACTTGATCAACAAGCTTTAAGTGGAGTGTATTTAGCTAGAGTAGAATTTGCAAATGCTATTTTTGATAAAGAAATTTTAGTGCAAAATATAGTGCCAAATCGTATAAAAGTATCTATACAAGCTCCAAAAAGTATAAAAGAAAATGAAAAATTAGATTTTAATATTAGCTCAAAATATCTTTTTGGAACACCAGCAAGTAATTTACAATATCAAGCTGATTTATTTGTAAGTAAAAAAGAATATAAAAATTCAAAATATCCAGAATATATTTTTTCAAATCCTAGTGTTTTAGTGCAAAAATATCAAGATAATTTAAAAGGCATTTTAGATGAAAGTGGCTTTGTAAAGCAAGAATTTGCTTTAAAAGATTTTTTTAAAAATACTCCATATAATCTTGAAGCTAACATAAGGGCTAGGGTTTTTGAAAAAGGTTCAAGATCAGTTGAAGCGCTTGTGAATTCACAAGTGATATTACATGAGTATTTTGTGGGTATTAAGCGTTTGAAAAATCACTATTTAAGCTCGGGTTCTACAATTAATTTTGAAGCTATTGTGAGTGATTTAGATGAGAATTTGATAGCAAATAGGGAGATTAAATATACTATTTATGCAAATGATTATTCTTGGTGGTGGGATTATGATAATTATGATGATTTTTTAAAATCACTCAAAAAAGATAAAAACACACAAATCATTACCCAAGGAACTATTTTAAGTAAGGATAAACCGGTTAAAATAGAATTTGATCCCAAAGAATACCATGGTGAAATGTTTATAGAGCTTGAAGATACACAAAGTAAAACAAGCACAGGAGAGTTTTTTTATATTAGTAGTTTTGGTGCGCCAAGTAATGCTGATATAGTGAGTTCTTTAAAAATAAAAAGCGATAAAAAAGAATACAAACCAAACGAAACAGCTTTTATTGAATTTGAAAGTGTTAAGGGTGCAAAAGCCATCGTTACTTTAAATGATAATGTAAAGGTTTTAAAACGCTTTGTGATAGATACGCATGAAGATATTACAAAGGTTGAAATTCCTATTCTTAAAGAATATAAGCCAAATGTGTATGTGAGTGTGATTTTGCTTCAAGATTATAATCAATACACTAACGATAGAGCCTTAAGACTTTTTGGTGTAGTGCCTTTGAATGTAGTAGATGAACAAAGTAAAATCGAGCTTGATTTAAAAGTACCGGATAAAATCATGCCAAAACAAGATTTTGAAGTAGAAATTCAAAGTAAAAACAAGCAAAGTTATACTTATACCATAGCTATTGTAGATGAGGGTTTGCTTGATGTGAATGCTTTTAAAACTCCAGATATTTGGGGATATTTTTATCAAAAAATTCGCTTTAACATGAGCATATATGATACCTATGATAAAATCATTGCTAAAAATATTTCTAATGCTTCCAAAGTATTAACTACAGGCGGTGATGTTTTCTTAGAAAGTAGGGCAAATAAAAGTAAAAACGATGAAAAAGCAAGACGATTTAAACCTGTTGTGTTGTTTCAAGAGCCAGTACAAAGTGATGAAAATGGTTATGCAAAATTAAAATTTAATATGCCTTCGTATCTAGGTTCGGTTAGAGTTATGGTAGTGGCGAACAACTTAGCAGGTTTTGGCAGTGCTTCTAAAGATATCCAAGTTAGCGCACCTGCTGTAATGCTTGAAACTTTGCCAAGGGTTTTAAGACTTGATGATGAGTTTAAGCTTTTGGTGCAGGTATTTAAAGTAGATGATGATGTAAAAAATGCAAAACTTAAACTAAAAACAAAAAATTCACTCATAAATTTTGAAAAAGATGAAATTTTAATTGATTTTGGTAATGAAAAAACAAAAGATATTTATATTAACACAAGAGTAAATTCAAGCAAGCTTGGGGTGGAAGAAATAGAGTTAAGTTTAAATGCAAAAGATTACACCTATACTCAAAATACTCAAATTGACATAAAAGCACTAAATACGATTACTTATGAGGGAAAATCTTTTAAAATTCCTGCAAATACTTCTATGGAGTTTAAAATCACACAAGATTATATCAACCCAGTGGCGTTTTTAAGTGTGAGTTCTAAGCCTATTTTAAATATAAATCATAGATTAAAATACTTGCAAAATTATCCTTATGGATGTATAGAGCAAAGTACTTCAGTAGTTTTACCGCAACTCTTTTTGCAAAAACTTGATCAAGGAGCAAATGAACAAAAAAATATTAACAATATCAATGCATTGTTAAGTAAATACGCAAATTTTCAAACTGCCAATGGTGGCTTTGCTTATTGGCAAGGACTTAAAGATTCTGATGCATGGGGAAGTAATTATGCGGGTATGTTTATGATTTTAGCCAAAGAAAGAGGCTATTATGTGAGCGAGGGAATGTTTAAAGCATGGCTTGATTATCAAAAACACTATGTTTTAAAAGCTCAAACAAATAAAGAAATTAGAATAAATTCTTTATATCTTTTAGCTTTAGCCAAAGAGCCAAATTTAAGCATAATGAATGCTATTTATGAAGATAGTACTTATTTGCAAAGCTTAAACAATGTAAGTCTTTGGCAACTTAGTGCAGCTTATAAATTAGCAGGTTTTGATGAGGTAGCTTTAAATATAGCTAAAAATTTAAGCACAAAGCCTGATGAAAAAGCTAATTATACTCATACTTATGGATCTTTTCTAAGAGATGAAGCTATTATTGCAAATGCGTATAAAATAATTTATGGTAAAAATAATGATGAATTATTAGATGATATTAAAAAAACTTTAGAAAGCCAAGCTTGGCTTAGCACTCAAAGCACAGGCTATGCTTTATATGCTTTGGCAAATAGCTTTAGTGATGAAAATCCTAAAACTATCAATGCAAGTGTAAAAATTAATGGTGAGAGTAAAAAGCTCAATGCAAGTTTTTCTAAATTTGAGTTTAATCAAGGCAGCGCTTTGATAGAAGCTAAAGAAGATACTTATGTGCATTTTGGAGTAGAGGGAATTAAAAAAGGTATTGTCGAACCTTTTGCGCAGCGTATGTATATAGAAAGAAGTTTTTATGATGAAAATGGAAATGAAATAGATGAAAGTGCTATAAAAAGCTCTCAAATTTTTTATATGAAATTAAAAATATCAAATAAAAATTATCCGGGCACTTCTAATATAGCTTTAACTCAAATTTTACCAAGTGGATGGGAGATAGTGCATGATCTTTTAGATGATGAAACTCCTGATTTTGTGAAAAATTCTTATTATGATTTTGTAGATATAAGAGATGATAAAATCATGTATTTCTTTCCTTTATACTCTGATGAGTCAAGAGAATTTTTTGTGAAATTAAGTGCTGTTACTCCAGGTGTTTATACTTTGAGTGGAGCTTATGCTGAAGCAATGTATGATAATACTTATAGAGCTTTAAGTGAGAGTAAAAGAGTTAAAGTAGTGCAGTGAAAATCAAAATAAGCCTTGCAATATGCTTTTTAAGCCTATGTTTTTACATAGGCTTAATTTATTTTAGCTTTGATAGTAAGGATTTATTTAAATGCACTTATAGTAAGGTTTTATTTGATAAAAATAAAGAAATTCTTAGTGTATTTTTAGATTCTAACGAACAATGGCATTTAGAGAGTGAGTTTATACCGCAAAAATTAAAAAGTGCAGTTCTTTTATATGAAGATAAAAATTTTTATTCTCATTATGGAGTAGATTTTTTAGCGATTATAAGGGCTTTTAAAAATAATATTTTTTCAAGTAAAAGAAGTGGTGCAAGTACAATTTCTATGCAAACAATCAAACTTCTAGAGCAAAACAAACGCACATATTTTAATAAATTTAATGAAATCATCAAAGCTTTTGCTTTAGAAAATGCTTATGATAAGGAAGAAATTTTAAGACTTTATTTAAATAATGCTCCTTATGGAGGAAATTTAGTAGGTGTTGCAAGTGCTGGTTTATTTTATTTTGAAAAAGATTTAAAAGATCTTACTTGGAGTGAAGCAGCCTTGCTTGCTGTGCTTCCTAATAATCCAGGTTTAATTAATCTTGAAAAAAACAAAGATAGACTTTTAAAAAAACGCAATGCTTTGCTTGATAGGCTTTTTGAAAAGGGATATTTTTCTAAAGATATTTTAACTCTTGCAAAGGCTGAAAAACTTCCTAGCTTTAAAACAAGGAAAAACTTGGCTCCACATTTAGCGCGTAGGCTTTTAGCGGATAAAGAAAAAATCGTTTCTAGTATAGATAAAAAAATTCAAATCAAATTTGAAGAAAAAGCTAAAGAATATTCTTATAAACTACAACAAAAAGGCATAAAAAATCTAGCTATATTGTTAGCAGATACCAAAACAAATAAAGTTTTAGCTTATGTAGGCTCTAATGATTTTTATGATTTTGCAAGTTTTGGTCAAGTTGATGGGGTGATAGCAAAGCGTAGTGTGGGTTCAACCTTAAAACCTTTGCTTTTTGCTTTTGCCATAGATGAGGGACTTATAGTGCCTGAATCTTTAATGCTTGATGTGCCTACATTTTTTTCTAACTTTGCTCCACAAAATGCAAATAAAAAATACCATGGTTTTATTAGTGCAAAAGAATCTTTGCAAAAATCACTTAATGTTCCTTTTGTAAGCTTACTTGCAGAATATGGGTATGAGAAGTTTTTTTATAAACTCAAAGATATTTTAGATTTTGAAGATGAAAATTTTAAAAAATACGGACTTTCTTTGATTTTGGGCACAAAAGAATTTAGTTTAGAAGATATGGTAAAAATCTATCTAGGACTTGGAAATTATGGAAATTTTAAAGAGCTTTTATATGAAGAAAATGCATTTACTGAAGAAAATAAAAAGCTTATTAGTGATGGAGCAAGCTTTTTAACCTTACAAACCTTAAAGGATTTAGATAGAGCAGGTTTAAGACAATATGATTTTAATACTATTATTTCTTGGAAAACAGGCACAAGTTATGGTAGAAAAGATGCCTGGGCTATAGGAACTTCTCCAAAATACACTTTAGGAGTGTGGGTTGGAAATTTTAATGGCGAGGCAAATGCAAATTTATATGGTGTAAGCATAGCAGGGGAATTGTTTTTTGAACTTTTATCCTTACTTGAGAGAGTTAATTTAGAATTTGAAAAGCCTAATGATTTAGTTTCTATCAAAATTGAAAATCAAACAGGATATAGATATGATTATAAATTTGACTTTAAAGAAGTGCTTTACCCGCAAAGTGCAAATGTCTTAAGAACTTCACCATTTCTAAAAGAAGTTTTTATGTATAAAAATAAAGAAGTTGATTCTTTAGATGAAAATTTCATCCATGCAAAGAAAAAGATTATATTAAATTTACCTTCCAATGCACAAGCATTTTTTGCAAAAGAAAAGCAAAATTTACAAAGCTCTAATCAAAATTTAAAAATCATATATCCACTAAATAATCTTAATATCATTTTGCCAAAAGATTTAAAAAATAAGCAAAAATTGTTAATTAAACTTATAAACCCTAAAAAAGAAAAACTTTTTTGGTATTTAAATCAAGAATTGATTTTTGAAGGAAAAGAAGAAAGTTTATCTTTGGATTTAAAAAAAGGTAAATATGTTATTAATGTTATTAGTGAAAATGGCTCTAATGATTTTATAAAATTTAATATATTTTAATATTATAAAAATATTTTTAAACTTTAATATCTATAATTTTTGGAGTGATATTTTGAGAAAGAAATTGATTAAATTCTTTCACATCATCATTAAATTTTATACCAAAAAGAATTTCTAATTCTTCTCTTGTGCTAAATTTATTTTTTAAAAGCTTTGTATAAGTTCATTTTTTGCATTATCATCTTTGTAGGTTTCTTTATTTTTACTTTCACCTTGTATAGGTTTGAAAGATTTTTCTTTGTCTTTTTCTAAAGTTTCCTGAGGTTCATTAATCTTTTTACTAAAATCAACAAAGTATGTATTTTGAAGCCCAAGGTATTTTTCTTTAAACTCATCTATGCTTTTGCTTGTGTGAAAAATTTTAACATAAGCTTCATCATAATCTATTCCATTTACGCTCAGCCAACGAGGTGATTTGGCATTTTCATTCATCCATTTAAATAAATCTTCAACTTCTTTTCTTTGTAAAAACTACTCAATTCTTTAGCTTTAACTTGATAATTTTTATTGTTTATAAAATATTTAATATTTTAATAAATTTTAATTTTTATTTAATGAAAAGTTTTTATAATTATAAAAATTTATAATTTATTAACTAAAGGAGAAAAAATGCGTAATTGGAGTCTTGGTGCTAAAATAGTTGCAATAGCTATTATAACGGTTGTTTTAATCTTAAGTATTTTATCTTTTTTGATTATAAACAGATCCACAGCTATTTTAAATACACAAATAGAAAATACACTCACAGCTTCTGTGCATCGTTATGGAAATCAAGCTGAAGCGAGCATTAGGTCTTTATTCGTCAGTACTATTGGTACACAAAGAACTTTAAACAATCTTATTTCAGAAGGTGCTATAAACCCAAAAAGGATAGAAAATATCCTCGGAGAAGCCATTGATGCAAATGGAGATATAGCTTATGGTTATTATTATTTAAAAGACGGAACTGCATATAAAAATTTGGGTGTTGATGTAAAATATTTTTCAAATAATAATGAATTTATGGTGTTAATGAGAGATGTAGATATTAACAATGCTGGCGGTATGCAAACTTTAGCAGCAAGTGAAGAGATTGCTAAAACGAATGCTATAAAAAATTTGATGGGGGGGGGTAAGTTATATTTTGGAGAACCAAGATGGTATAACATACATGGAAATAAATTTCTAGGTGTTCATGTAGCTGCACCTATTGCAGATAAAAAAGGAAAGGCTATAGGTGTTGTTGGTATGCTTTTTGATCTTAAACCTACGGCTGATTTTTTAAATGATTCTTCAAGATCTATTTATCAAGGAGCAAGAAGGATTTTAATAGCAAGTAATGGTGTTATAGCTACGCATCCAAATGCTGAATTTGTTACAAAAAAGATTACAGAGGTTAATAAAAATACAGCTCATATAATAGAAGCACAAAAAACTATCCATGCAGGAGCTATTGATTATAAAGCAGATGATGGTAGTGAATATCATGGTGCTATAAGAGTATTTGAAATATGGCCAAATACAGGAATTTATTGGGCTATGTTGGCTATTGTCCCAAATGAATCTGTATATGCTTCTATTGTGGATTTAAGAAATATTATTTTGATTAATTCTATTATAGCGATAATTGTTATAGTAGTTGTGATTGGTACTTCAGTAAAAAGAATAGTTTCTATAAGAGTGCAAAGACTTCAAGATCATTTAATGAAATTTTTTAGATACTTAAATCATGAGCTTCCAACCGTTGAGGTTTTAATTCCTAGATATAATGATGAACTTGGAAAAATGGCATTAATGATTAATGATAATGTTCAATATATACATACTTGTTTAGAAAAAGATGACATAACTGTGCAAAATATCTTAGAAGTATCTTGTGATATAGAAAAAGGACATTTTACTCAAAGAATAAAAGCAAATCCTGTTAATCCAAAACTTGTGGAATTAAAAGAAGTATTAAATAAAATGCTTGATGATATGCAAATGAAAATTGGTAAAGATTTAAATGAAATAGAAAGAGTTTTTAAAAGTTTTAAAAATCTTGATTTTTCAGATAAGCTTGAGTATGCTGATGGTGAGATAGAAAAATCGCTTAATGCAGTCGGAGAAGAAATAAGAAAAATGCTTCAAGCTTCATTAAAACAAGGGGAAATGCTTCAAACTAAAGCTGATGCTTTAAAAGAGAGTGTTTTAAAGCTTAATGATGGCGCACAAAAACAAGCTGATTCTTTACAAGAAAGCGCAGCTGCTGTTGAAGAAATGAGTGCTTCTATGAACGCAGTAGCAGCAAGAACTGAAGAGGTTATTAAACAAAGTAGCGATATTAAAGATGTAACTGATGTTATTAGAGATATTGCTGATCAAATTAACCTACTTGCATTAAATGCAGCTATTGAAGCAGCTCGTGCAGGAGAACATGGTCGTGGCTTTGCTGTTGTTGCTGATGAAGTTAGAAACTTAGCAGAAAGAACTCAAAAGTCTTTAGGTGAGATTGAAGCTAATACTAATATCTTAGTTCAATCTATTAATGAAATGGGTGAGAGTATTAAAGAGCAAGCTTTAGGAATTTCACAAATTAATCAATCTGTTTCAGTAATAGATGGTTTAACTAAAGAAAACTCACAAATTGCACATGCAACTAATTCTGTAGCAAATGAAGTTGATTCTATGTCGGCTGATATTGTAGCAGAAGTTAGAAGAAAGAAATTCTAAAAAAACTACCCTTTTTAAGGGTAGTTTAATTTACAAAATACTCTTGAATTTTATTTTTATCTTCAAAAGCCATACTTTGGAAAATTTTATCTTTAAAACCTATTTTGTATTTTGTATTATTTTGAGTTTTAGCATAAGTTAGTGCTATGCTTAGAGCAAGTTCAAGATCTTGCGGATTGATATTTTCATCTACTAAAGAATAAGCACCGATTAAATCAAAGAGTTTTAATTCTTCATATTTTTGAGTTTTTAATTCTTTTAAAAATTGATTTTCTAGCTCATTTCTACCTACTATCATTTTAGAGCCATTTGGAAGTCTTAAGTGGCGTCCATATTTTAAAAGTTGTGCATCATTAACTTGTATATTTTTATCAAATTTAATAAAATCTTTGATTTTATTTGAAAAACTCTCAAGTGTGAGCAAACATCCACCACCTGGACTTTCAAAATCTTCAAAACCAAATTTGGCAGCTAGTTCAAGTTGTCTTTTTCTACTTCTTCCGCTGATGTTTTCTAACTTTTCTCTATCAACCCAACCCTCACGCTCAGGTTTAGTTAAAGGTAAATTTTTAGCGCACATTGGACGCAAGATTAAATCTTCTTCATCAAGTGCTAGTTTTTTAACCTTGGCCATAGCATCATTTCTTTGACTCATAGGGCGTTGACCAACTACTTCTCCTGTGATGATAAAACTTGCATTTTCATCTTTTAACATAGAAAGAGCGGTTTTAAACATAAAAGCATGACAATCTATACAAGGGTTAAAATGTTTTCCATAACCATATTGAGGATTAAATAAAACTTCTTGCAAATATGCATTTCTTACATCTATCATTTCAAAACTAGCCCCTGCCATAGCAGCGCGTTTTGCCATGAGTTCGCTTTTATCGCTTGTACCACCAAAGCCTATATTGATATTTAAAGCTTTTACCTCTATGCCTTGAGAGCTTATAAGCTTTATAGCAAGCATAGAATCAAGGCCACCACTAAAAAGTGCTAATGCTTTCATTTTTTCCTTTCGAAATTTTTGGCATATTGTAGTGAATATTTTTTAATTTTTATGTAAGTTTTTATTTAAAAAACTTCTTCTTCAAAGTTATAATGAATTGCTTTTTTATCTTTTATATTTTTTTGTAATCTACTTAAAAATAATTCTAAACTTTCCTCATCATCTAAAAATTGGACATTTTTTAAAACTTCCATTAAATGATTAAAAAAATTTTCATCATTTTGATAGTTTTTTTTGATTTTTTCTAAATTTTGATTGAGCAAATTATAAATTTGCTTTTTAAAGGCTTGTTTTAAATTTAAGTTTTTTAATTTGTTAAAATGAGCAAAATTAATTTTGCAAATAGCATATAAAAATTCTTCTAAATTACTTAAAATTTTAATATTTTCGATCTCATAAAGTTCTCTTATGCTAGGATCATTAAAGTCTTTTTGTTCTAAAATAGCCTTAGCAATATCTTGATGTAAGAAATATTCTTTTGCACTTAAAAGTTTAAAAAGTCCTATGGCTTTTTGATTTTCATATAAAAATTTCAAAAGCTCCAACTCGCTTATGTTGTTGATTTTATTTTGTTTTGTAGGAGTAAAAAAATTTATATTTTGTCTAGTATTTTTAGAAAGTTTTATATCATTAACATTTACACCCAAAAGATTTGCTACTAAGGTAGTGTAGGAATTTGCTATTAAAGGTTCAAGGTTAAAAGTGTATTTTTGTACCTCTTCTAAAGCCTTTTGCTTACTAAGTGCTGAGCTTAAATCAAAATTTGTGATCAAATTTCTTATATAAAATTCTCCAAGTTCTATACCTTTTTCTAAAATATTAAAAAGCAATTTTTCTTGATGAGCGGCCACTAGTTCAGCCGGATCTTTCCCGCCTTCTATTAAAACTACTTTTCCATCAATTTTTGCTAAACTTAGTAAATGTGCTGAACGCACGGCAGCATTAAGTCCTGCATTATCATTATCAAAGCACAAAATCACTCTCGCCTCTAATCTTTTTATCAAAGGTATGTGATTTTCACCTAAAGCTGTTCCTAAAACTGCTACAGCATTTTTAAATCCTGCCTTATGAAAGGCTATGGCGTCCATATAGCCTTCACAAATTATCATTTCTTTTTGTTTGTAAATGGTATCTTTTGCTAAATTGAGTGCATAAAAAACGCGTGATTTATCAAAAAGTTTGCTTTGAGGTGAATTAACATATTTTGCCATATTTGCTTCATCTAAAGTTCTACCACCAAAGCCTATGAGTAAATTTTTATGATCATAAATACTAAAAGTAATGCGGTTGATAAAACTTGCATAAGCACCATTTTCATTTTGTTTTATTGCGCCAACCTCTAAGGCTTCTTCTTGAGTGATTTGCTCATTTTGTAAAAGTCTTAGTGTTTCATTAGAACTTGGTGCAAAGCCTAGCTCAAAGGTTCTAATATCCTCATCATTTAAACCTCTTTTATAAAGATAAGTTAAAGCTTCTTTGTTTTTAGCTAAGTTTTGCTTATAAAAAGCATTAAGAGTAGGTAAGATGTGAGTGATAGATTTTTTATTATCCTGTTTTTGTGAGGTGTAAGTAAGTGAAAAATTACTCCACGAAGCAACCTTTTCTACCGCTTCAACAAAGTTTAATTTCTCATAATCCATTACAAATTTAAAAACATTGCCCCCAGCTTTACATGCAAAACAATGATAAAATCCTTTAATAGAATTAATATGCATGCTAGGATTTTTATCATCATGGAAAGGACAAACGCATACATAGCCTGAACCTTGTTTTTTTACTTCAACATAATGAGCTATAATATCAACAATATCTGTTTTTTGTAAAAGTTGTTCTATACTTGCTTGTTCTATCATATTTAAACCTTAAAGAAAATTATATAAGCATTTAGCTATAATTGTTATAAATTTGAAAGTTAAGTTGCAAGATTATGGATTTTTTCTTTGTAGAATACCGCGATCCTTTATTCGGTCTTATTGTTTTGACGGCTTTGATTTTTATCGTTGCTAGCTCACATTATATATGGCGGTTTTTTGCAAGCAAAGATCAAAAAAGCAAGCTTGATCGTTTTGTAAAAAAATTTGAAATCAATTCTACCCATCAGCAGATTTTAAAAAATGCCAATTTAAGTATAGAAAATTTAAATTTCCTAGCTCAAATTTTTACCAAAAGTGGTGAATTTGAAAAAGCTGTGGGAATTTATCTTATAGCTTTGCAAAAGACAAATGAGGCTAACCAAAAAGAATTTATCTTTTTTTCATTAGCACAAGTTTATCTAAAAGCAGGATTTTTAGAGCGTAGTGTAGAAGCTTTGCTAAATGCTTTAAAAATTAAAGCACGCAATAAAGAAAGCTTAAAACTTTTAAAAATTGTGTATTTAAAACTTAAAGATTATGATAAGGTTTTAGATGTTTTAGAATGTTTGTTTGAGCTTGGAGAAAATATATATGCAGAAAAAGCTTTGATAAAGGCTTTAAAAATTCAATCAAGTTCTAAAGAGCAAGAGCAAAAGATTAAAGAAATTTTAATTTTTAGCAAAGATAATGAGTATGTTTTAAGATTTTGTTTTTTACACTATAAAGATAAGCTTACTCAAATGCCTAAATTTGAAAATGTTATTGATTTACTTAATGAATGTAAAAGCCCACTTAATCTTGAAGATGAAAAATACCATGAGTTTTTTTATGCAAAAAATTTAAGTACAAAATCTATTCCTATAAAAAATCATAAACTAAAAATTTTAAAAATTTTAAATGATAATAAGCTAAGTGCTAATCTTAGCTTTACTTATGTGTGTAATAATTGCAAAAATCAAAGTCCTTTGTTTTTTTATCATTGTCCATTTTGTTATGAATTTGG
Source organism: Campylobacter sp. IFREMER_LSEM_CL1085 (assembly GCF_025772235.1). Lineage (NCBI taxonomy): Bacteria > Pseudomonadati > Campylobacterota > Epsilonproteobacteria > Campylobacterales > Campylobacteraceae > Campylobacter > Campylobacter sp. IFREMER_LSEM_CL1085. The sequence goes on from NZ_JAKMRU010000008.1 coordinate 60,148, forward strand.
AAAATGTGAGATTTATTATGAGGTAAAAGCTTGAAAAATATTGAAATTTATACAGACGGATCGTGTTTAAATAACCCTGGTTTTGGAGGGTGGGCTTATGTTTTAACTTATAAAAATCATCAAAAAGAACAAAGTGGGGCATGTGAGAATACAACAAATAATCGTATGGAGTTAATGGCCATTATACAAGCTTTGAAAGCTTTAAAAGAGCCATGCGAGGTAAAATTATACACAGATTCAAATTTAATGGTGCAAAGTATTAATGAATGGCTTAAAGATTGGATAAAAAAAGATTTTAAAGGTAAAAAAAATATTGATCTTTGGAAAGAGTATTTAAATGTTGCTAAAGATCATAAAATAACTGCTTTTTGGATCAAAGCACATAATGGCCATGAATTAAATGAGCGTTGTGATGAACTAGCAAGAAATGCAGCTTTGAAACTCCAAGAAGAAAGGTTGATAAATGCTTAAAAAACTCCAAGAAAGATTAAGTTATCATTTTAAAAATGAGCAATTGCTCATCGAAGCTTTGACACATAAAAGCTATAAAAAGCCTTATAATAATGAAAGATTAGAGTTTTTGGGTGATGCTGTAATGGATTTAGTAGTAGGGGAGTTTTTGTTTTTTAAATTCCAAAAAGACTCAGAAGGAAACCTTTCTAAGCTTAGGGCAGCTTTGGTAAATGAAAAATCTTTTGCAACCTTAGCACAAAAACTTGATCTTGGAACATGTATTTTTATGTCTATTGCAGAAGAAAATAATGATGGACGCAATAAACCTTCTATACTTTCTGATGCCTTTGAAGCTTTAATGGGAGCTTTGTATTTAGAAATAGGTTTTGAAAAAACTAAAAACATAGCATTAAATTTACTCAATGAAGTTTATCCGCATATTGATACACAAAGTTTATTTAAAGACTATAAAACAAGACTTCAAGAAATTACACAAGCAAATATGGCAGGCACACCCGAGTATGTAGTGATGAAAGCTTTTGGACCTGATCATAAAAAGCAATTTGAAATTGCAGTAAAAATTCAAGGTATAGAAGTAGCAAGATCTATAGCAGGTAGTAAAAAAGAAGCCCAACAACAATGTGCCAAAATAGCACTTGAAAAATTAGGAAAACTATGAATAGCTTTGGAAAAAGATTTAAATTTACAAGTTTTGGCGAATCTCATGGTCAAGCTATAGGTTGTGTGATAGATGGTATGCCAGCAGGGGTGAAGTTTGACTTTGATTTTTTGCAAGAAATGTTAGATAAAAGAAAACCAGGTCAAAATAAATTTAGCACTCCTAGAAAAGAAGAAGATAAAGCTCAAGTTTTAAGCGGGGTTTTTGAGGGTTATACAACAGGAACTCCTATAAGTGTTTTGGTGCATAATGAAAATACACGCTCAAAAGATTATGAAAAAGATGTGTTTCGTCCTGCACATGCTGATTTTACTTATTATCACAAATACGGCATTAGAGATTATAGAGGTGGTGGAAGAGCTAGCGCTAGAGAAAGTGTAGCAAGAGTGGCAGCAGGGGCGTTAGCTTGTATGCTTTTAAAAGAGTTTGATATAGAAATAATGAGTGGAGTTTTTGGGGTAGGAAGTATTGATAGCAAACTTAGTAATGATGAGTTCGATTTTAATTATGCTAAAAATAGTGAAATTTATGCTTTAGATAAAAATTTAGAGCAAAACTTTAAAGATGAAATTTTAAAGGCTAAAAATGCTAAAAATAGCGTAGGTGCAAGAGTTTTTACTAGAGTGAAAAACCCTATCATAGGCTTAGGTGAGCCTTTGTATGATAAGCTTGATTCTAAACTTGCTCATGCGATTATGGGTGTAAATGCAGTTAAGGCTGTAGAAATAGGAAGTGGCATTCAAAGCAGTTATATGTATGGAAGCGAAAATAATGATGAGTTAAAAGATGGAGTATTTTTAAGTAATCATAGCGGAGGTATATTGGGTGGAATTTCTAATGGAAATTTTATCGATATAAAAACATATTTTAAACCAACCCCTTCTATATTTTTACCCCAGCAAACACAAAATATTCAAGGAAAAAATATCATATATGAGTTAAAAGGTAGACATGATCCTTGTGTGGGTATAAGAGGTAGTGTTGTAGTAAATGCTATGGTAGCCATATGCATGGCCGATGCTTTACTTTTAAATGCAAGTTCAAATTTGCAAAATTTACAATGTATTTATGAAAAAAATAAATAAAAATTTAATACTTATTTTGATATGATGATAAAATATCTTTAAAAAGGGAGCAATATGAAAAAAAATATCGTATTTTTTGAAGTTAGAGGTGGTAGCGATAAAGGTGAAGATGGCCATAGAAAAGACACCATGCCTATGGTAAATGCTTTAAAAGAGCAAGGTTGGAACGCTGAGGTTATCTTTTTTGAGGTTGAAAAAAAAGACGAAATTTATGAATATGTAAAAAACAATGCTGATGCTTATGTTTCTAGAATTAACCCAGGAAATTTAAAAGAAGAAAATGAATACTTTGATATGTTAAGAAAACTTTGTGCAAATGGTGTTATAGGTATGCCTCATCCTGATGCGATGATAGGATATGGCGCTAAAGATGCACTTACTAAGCTTAATAAAACAGCTTTAGTGCCTGAAGATACTTATGCGTATTATGATATTAAAACTTTTAAAGAAAGTTTTGTAAAAACCTTAGCAAAAGGCGAGAGGGTTTTGAAGCAAAATCGTGGTTCAACAGGTGAGGGAATTTGGCGTGTGAGATTAATAGATGAACTGCCAGCAGGGACTACAAGTGTGCCATTAAATGCAAAAATCAAATGCACAGAAGCAAAAGACAATCATACAGAAGAAAGAGAGCTTGGTGAATTTATGGATTTTTGTGAGCAATACATTGTGGGTGATAATGGTATGCTTGTAGATATGACTTTTTTACCGCGTATTAAAGAAGGTGAAATTAGAATTTTAATGCTTTATCATACTCCAATTTATGTAGTGCATAAAAAGCCTGCAGAAGGTGCTGATGCATTCTCTGCTACACTTTTTTCAGGTGCAAAATATAGATATGATGAGCCAAAAGATTGGCAAGAATTGATAGATTGGTTTTTAGCAACCTTACCAGAAATTCGTTCAAAGCTTGGAAATTACGATATTCCTTTAATTTGGACTGCCGATTTTATCTTAGATACAGATGAAAATGGTAAAGATAAATATGTTTTAGGTGAGATTAACTGCTCTTGCGTAGGATTTACTTCTCCTGCTGAATTTGTTGAGCCTATTGCTAAAAAAGTAGCTCAAAATATCATTAATATCGTGAGTAAAAATTAACCCTTGTTTAACAAGGGTTTTAACTCATTATGCTTTTAACTATACTTTATATTATCGGAATTACTGTTGATGCAATGACGGGGGCTATTGCTGCAGGACGGCACAAAATGGATCTTTTTGGAGTGATATTTATAGCTTTGGTAACAGCTATTGGTGGAGGTTCTATTAGAGATATTTTACTTGATCATCATCCATTAACTTGGATTAAAACTCCTGAATATGTCATTTTGATTTGTGTTGCGGCTATGATTACAACAAAAATTGCTAAATATGTTATAAGACTTGAAAAACTTTTTTTAATTTTAGATGCTATAGGTTTGGTTGTTTTTAGTGTTTTAGGGGCACAAATTGCAATAGAAATGGGGTATGGTTTTATAGTGGCTGTGAGTTCAGCTGTGATTACAGGTGTATTTGGCGGGATATTAAGAGATATATTATGTGCTAGGATACCACTTGTATTTCAAAAAGAAATTTATGCAGGTGTGGCCATATTAACAGGAGCTTTGTATTATATATTACATATTTTAGGCATAGATGAATTATGGGTAATTCTTGCTTCATTGATTGTAGGAACTATAGCAAGACTTTTAGCGATATATTATGGTTTAAGTTTGCCTATATTTTCTTTTAAAGATGGAGAAAATAAAGAAAGCTAATTTTATTTTTTAGATTTTAAAATGCAAGTTTTGCTATTTATAATGTTTTTATAAAATCCCTGCGAGCTCTGCTAGTAAGCAATATTTATTTATATTTTATTTTAGAATATATATTTGATATATTAAATTTATATTAAGCTTAAATATTGAAACTATTGTTTATGCTATTTTTATTTAGGAGTTAAAAGAGTGGTGACCCATACGAGACTCGAACTCGTGTTACCGCCGTGAAAGGGCGATGTCCTAACCGCTAGACGAATGGGCCAAAACATTAAATAAGAAATGAAATTATATCTTATTTAATTTAAAAAAAGCTTAATTATTTAATAAAACGCAGGTAAAAATAGCCAAATACACCAGAAGTTAATGAGGCTAGTAAGATTGCAAAGTTATCTACAAAATTAAATATATCACTCACTTCATAAGCAAGAGCATCTATAAAAAAGCTCATGGTAAAACCTATACCTGTGAGTATGCAAACTCCATAGAGTTGTTTAAAATTTGCATCTTTTGGTAGTTTTGCAAGTTTGAATTTAATCGCCATATAGGCAAAGCCAAATACACCTAGTTGTTTTCCAACAAAAAGTCCCAAAAATATACCCATGCTTACACCACTAAAAAGCATATGAAATTCTATTTTAGAAAGATCAACTCCTGCGTTTGCAAAAGCAAAAAGTGGTAGTATTATAAAAGCTATCCAAAATTTTAAACCATGCTCAATTTCTTCTAATAAAGCATGATTGTTTTTTGTATATACAGGAATGAATAAAGCAGTAATAATACCTGCTAAAGTCGCATGTACTCCACTTTTTAATACGCTAAGCCAAAGCAGAGCACCAAGTATATAATAAAATGATTTTCTTTCATTACCTAAGCGATTAAGTAAAAACAAGCCAACAATGCAGCAAAAGGCAACAAAAAAAGCCAAAGTTGAAAGCTCACCTGTATAAAAAATAGCAATGATTAAAATAGCTCCTACATCATCAAAAATCGCCAAAGAAACTAAAAATATTTTTAAAGAGCTTGGTATGCGTTGTTTTAGCATTGCAAGTATAACTAGAGCAAATGCAGTGTCAGTTGCTGTTGGTATAGCCCAACCTTTTAAAACATAAGTATCATTAAAATTAATAGCACAAAATATCAAAGCAGGTACTACTATACCACCTATAGCAGCTATTAAGGGTAGAGTAATATTGCTAAGAGTTTTAAATTCTCCTTGAACAAATTCTTTTTTTAATTCAAGTCCTATTGCAAAGAAAAAAATTGCAATCAGTCCATCATTAATCCATAACAAAGAAGGTTTAAAAAGCTCCCAAGCTCCTATTTTTATACCCATTTCTACACTTAAAAAATTCATATAGTGTTGTCCATAAGGGCTATTTTTGAGTAATAAAGCAAAGATTGTTGCTATTAAAAGCAACAATCCTCCTAAAATTTCAAGAGATAAAAAGCTTTGGAGGTTTTTAAATTTCATTTTTTGAAACTATAAATGAGTTTTAAATAAACATAGCCAATCACAGCGCTTAACAAAGAGGCTATTAAAATAGCAAGCTTATCTGAATATGCAAAAATATCACTATTTTGATAAGCTAAGCCATCTATAAAAAAGCTCATGGTAAAACCTATACCTGTGAGTATGCAAACTCCATAGAGTTGTTTGAAATTAACATTTTGTGGAAGTTTTGCTAAGCCTAGTTTTATACTAATATATGAAAATAAAAAGACACCTATTTGTTTTCCTAAAAATAAACCTAAAATAATACCTAAGCTAACCGAAGAAAACATAAAGCTTGGATCCATATCTTTTAAATCAACACCTGCATTTGCAAAGGCAAAAATAGGTAAAATAAAATAACTTACCCAAGGTGCTAAATCATGTTCGATTTCTTTTAAAAAAGATTTTCCATTTTTTGTTTCAAGTGGTATAAACAAAGCAGTAATCACACCCGCTAAAGTTGCATGCACTCCACTTTTTAGCATGCTTATCCAAAATACTATAGCTATAATGATATAAAAGGATTTTTTAGTAACATGAAAATGATTTAATAAATAAAGTGCTAATATACATACCAAAGCAGCGATCATAGCAAATACTGAAAGCTCGCTTGTGTAAAATAAAGCAATCACAATAATCGCACCCAAATCATCAAAAATAGCCAAGGAAAGCAAGAATAATTTTAATGAAGTAGGTACTTTTTTACCTAAAAGCATTAAAATTCCTACTGCAAAAGCCACATCAGTTGCTGTTGGTATAGCCCAACCTTGCAAAGCAAAAGCATCTTTATAATTAAAAAATGCAAAAATCAATGCAGGTACTATCATACCACCAAGTGCAGCAAATACAGGTAAAGACATAGCTTTTATACTATTTAGTTGTCCTCTTGTTACTTCATATTTTAATTCAAGCCCTATTGCAAAGAAAAAAATCGCAATAAGTCCATCATTAATCCATAAAAGCAAAGGTTTGAAAATTTCTAAACTTCCTGCTTGAAACCCAAAAGGAATATTTAAAAAGTTGGTGTATTGATCTGTTAAAGAGCTGTTTTGTAAAATTAATGCAAGTAAAGTGAAAAATATTAGCAAAACACCCGGAAAAGTTTCGCTTTTAACAAAGGTTTGAAGTCTTTGCATATAAATAGCCTTTTTAAATTTTTAATTAATGCGTTATTTTAACATAAAAAGGCTTGAAATTTAAAAGTTTAAGCAGAAAAACTGCTTAAACAGGTATAACGCGTATATTTGGACTAAGTTCTTCTTGTAAGATATTTTCTATGGCATATAAAGTTGCGCCACTTCCGCTTGAGCAACCACTGCAAGCCCCAAGATAGCGTATATATACATCTATATTTTTACTTTCACTTTTTTGTATATCAATTACTTCCAAATCCCCACCATCTCCGTGTAGCATCGGACGCACATCGCTATCTAAAACAGCCTCTACTGCTTTTAATTGTTTAACCATGGTCATATCATCAAAAGCAATATCTGCTTTACTTTGATCTTTTAATCTCTCTCTTTCCATTTCAGCTCTAGTTTCAGCTAAAATATCTACAAGGTAATAATCTTTTTTCTCATGTCCTCCAGGTTTAACACAAGATTTACAAAAAGCTCCTGCTTTTGTAAATTGTGTGATTTCTTCTACTGTATGTAAATCATTTAGTTTAATTACCTCTTTGATAGTTCCAAGGCTTACCCTAGCACACTCACAAACTATAATTTGATCTTCAAAATCTTCAGGATTAACACCTTTATAATGCGCTGCCGCTTGTTTGATAACATCATAAGCCATAACCGAACAATGCATTTTTTGAGGTGGAACCGCAGGAGTTTGCGGATTATCTCTCATAGCAAATTCAACATCTAAATTTGTAATTTTAACAGCTTCATCCACGGTTTTACCTATGCAAAGATCAACCATAGTATCACTACTTGCTATTGCTGTTCCACAGCCAAAGCTTTTAAATTTAGCATCAATGATTTTATCTGTTTTTTCATCCACTAGCCAATAAAGTCTAACTGCATCACCACAGCTTTCAGCTCCAAAATCTGCAATAATAAGTTTTGCATTTGCTTTTTGTGCATCTTCTTGTGTAAATTCGCCCATATGTTGAGGGTTATTCATTCTATCTTGTACTTTTTGAGAATACTCATCCCAAATAGATCCGCCAATTAAATTATTTTTTGCCATTTTTTATCCTTTAAATATTTTCAGGCTTATACGCATAAGTACTTGAGATTGCTCTAAGTCTTTGCGTTGCTTTTTTTATCTGCTCTGCTGTATAATCAATTTCATCTTCTGTGTTAAATCTAGATAAAGAAAGTCTTAGGGCAGTATGAGCTAAATCATTTTCAGCACCAATTGCTTCCATGATAGGGTTGCTCTCAAGTGCTTCACTAGCGCAGGCTGATCCAGTGCTTGCTGCTATGCCATTTTTATTTAAATCCCAAAGCATAGCTTCACCTTCTACGCCTTTAATGCTTGCTAAAATTGTATTTGGAACTCTTCTTGATCTATCTCCAACTACGCTTGTATCAGGCATTGCTAAAATTAAATCTTCTAGTTTGTCTCTTAATCTTCTAATGTGTGAATTTTCAAAGTCAAGCATAGTATTTGCAATTCTTAAAGCTTCTGCCATTGCTATAATATATGGCACATTTAAAGTTCCACTTCTTCTGCCACCCATATGCTCACCACCATGTAAAAGTGGAGTTAGTTCTATATCTTTTTTAATATAAAGCCCACCAACTCCTTTTGGACCATGGAATTTATGTGCAGAAAATGAAGCAAAATCAACTCCAGCTTTTGCAAAATTAACTTTGATTTTCCCAACAGCTTGGGTTGCATCAGTATGGAATAACGCTCCGTATTCATGAGTAATTTGAGCCATTTCTTCTATAGGAAAAATCATACCAGTTTCATTATTTGCCCACATAATACTCACTAGGGCAGTTTTATCTGAAATAACTTCTTTTAAATCTTTTACGCTAGAAACACCCTCATAATCAACACCAAGTTCTATAACTTTTACCCCTAAAGATTTTAAAAACATAGCACTAGCAGCTACTGCGGGATGTTCCACGCTAGAAATAATTACTTCATTTCTATCGTTATTTAAAATTTTATCAAAATACACACCTTTTAACACCCAATTGATACTTTCTGTAGCACAGGAAGTGATAATAATATCATCTAAATCACTTGCTCCTACACCTATATAAAGTTTATCCATAGCTTCTTTTAAGGCAGGATGGGTTGCACTACCCCATTGATGAAGACTATTTGGGTTTCCAAAATGCTCTTTTAAAAAAGGCTTCATAAGCTCGTAAGCTTCTGGTGCAAGTTGTGTTGTTGCGTTGTTATCTAAATATACTTTCAAATTATACTCCTTTAATTAGGATAATTTTTATCTTTTTTGTTAATATACACTAAAATATTAAATTTAATATTAAATCAAGTAAGTTTTTAACTTGTGTAATAATTTACATTATTATTTTAGCACAAGTTAAGCCATAGCATTTAAATAAGAATGTAAAATTTTGTTAATACTAGCTTGTTTTTTTCTATTTTCTAAAAATTGAGTATCTAAAAGTTCTTTTTGAGTATTGATTTTTTCAAGATCAATATTAGGATTGTTTTGATTGAATTCTTCTTTTAAAACTTCAATTTCTTTACTAACTTGCTCGCTATAAAGACTATAAATAGAACTTGAATTGGCAAATTCTTTCATGTTAATGCTATGTTGATAGTTAATATATTGTTGAAAGAAAACTGAAAGCTTATCTTCTGAAGTGTTGTTTTTATCTACTCCATTGATATATAAATATAAATCAAAACTCATTTTTTCTTTGTTGTTTTCATTAATATAATCTTGCATACTCATTTGACCTCTCATGAGTTTTTGAAAATTTACACTAGAGGACATATCCAACTCAATAGGCGATAGAAAAAAATTAGCTTTATTGTGATTTTGTTCTTTTAAATCATGATAAATATAATTGAGCAGCAATCCACTTTTAGAAACCTCCCCTTGTTTATTTAAATAAGGTTTGATAACAGGATTACTAGCTGTATTTTCTATGCTTGCGTTAAACGCAAAATCACCTATTTTATTATCAAGCATTAAGGTGTTTAAATTTTTATTTGATTCTTTTGCATTTTGTAAATTTTTAGCATTTTCATAAACTTTTAAAATTTTACCCTCATAAGTATAACTATAACCTTGATTTAACTCTGAAATTTGAGCTTTACTTAAAAAATCATTGTCATTGTTTTGAAACTGTGGATTTATAGTTTTTAATGTGTTGTGATAAGTGTTTAAAAGTCTTGGTAAATCTATTTTGTTATAATTTAAATTCTCATCAAGCTTTATAAGTTGTTTTGAAATTTCTCTTATACTTTTTATATTAATATCATAATCAAGAGGCAAAGCAGCTGCTTTATTAAGATCTTTTTCAAAAAAACCTTGCTCATTGATTCTAAAACCAAATTCACTTGCATAAGTAATTTTATAGTCTAAATTAGAACCATTGATATCAAGTAAATCACTTTTAATATTAGTATTTTCTTTTTTTTCTTCTATGTGTCCAGTTTTTGCAAAAGGATAATTTGCAAAATTCTGATACGGATTAACATTAGAATTTACAAACATAACTCTTCTCTTCAAAAATATTGCTTAACTTTTAAAAAGCAAAAGCTATGCCAAAATTTTTGAATTGAAGAGAAAAATTTTAAGCGTAAATGTCAAGTAATCCTGAACTAGCAGTAGGAGTAGTAGTTGGAGCAGGGTTTGCATTTACGCCTTCAAGTACTTGCATTACTGCATTTTCATTAACTTCTATGGTTTTTTTCATCATAGTAGTTGCAATGTTAAGCATTAAGTTTGCTTGATTGTTTGTAACTTCGCCCATAACATACTCCTTTTGTTTGGATCAAAGGTATTATCGGCAAAGTTTGGTAAATATTAAGCTATATTATAAATTTTTGATAAGTAATGATTGTGGGTGTTTTCTTTTGCTTCAAGCATATCGATATAATTTTTAAATTCATCCATATCTTTAAAAAGATTTTTCATTGTAGTGCTAATTTCATTAGAAAAATTTTGAAGATTATTTTGGGCTTTTAAATATCTTTCGATTTGATAAATTCTCGCCACTTCTCTTTCATATTCATCTTGAGTCATTCTTTTTGCACTGAATTCTTCATTTAGAACTTTTTTATTATTAATAATAAAAGATTTTTTTTGATTATTGATTTTAAATTCGATTATAAAATCTTCTTTTGAAGCGATAATTTTTAAATATTTTAATTTTGCTTTATCTTCTAGTAAAACAAAACTTATGCATTCTAAAAACATATGTGTAAAAATTTCTCTTTCAAAAATATTTTGACAAATATCGGTATATTTTAAACCTAAGCTTTGTTGATGATCTAAAAATGCTATATTTGACATGATCTATCCTTTTTTCATGACTTTTTTATCAAAAAAAGCAAAAAATATTCCAACTATTATGTATCAATCATCTTAAGCATATTAATCGTATCTTCAAATTCAAAACTTTCTTCAGGATTTTGACTTAAAAATTGCTGCATAAAATCTTTTTTAGCAATAGCTTGATCGAGTTCTTTATCGGTGCCTTTTTGATAAGCACCAATACGCAATAGCACTTCATTTTCTTTAAGCAAAGAATTTAAACGCTTAAATTTTCTAGCAGCTAGCTTATGTTCATCACTAATAATATCCCCCATAACCCTTGAGGCTGAATTTTGTATATTTATAGGTGGATAAATTCCAAAGTCAGTGAGTTCGCGACTAAGCACTATATGCCCATCTAGGATAGATCTGCTTTGATCAGCTATTGGATCACTCATATCATCCCCATCAACCAACACGGTAAAAAAAGCTGTTATGGTGCCTTTACCTTCTTCCTTTCCTGTTCTTTCCATAAGCTGAGGTAAAAGACTTAAAACGCTTGGCGGATAACCTTTTGTTGTAGGTGGTTCACCTAGGGCAAGACCTATTTCTCTTTGAGCCATAGCAAAACGCGTTACGCTATCCATGATAAATAACACATCTTTACCTTGTTCTTTAAAATATTCAGCCACACTCATAGCACAAAATGCTCCGTATTTTCTCATCAGCGCGCTATCATCACTTGTTGCAACGATGATGACAGTATCATCAAGTTTACCACCAAGATTTTTTTGTATAAATTCAGGAATTTCTCTACCGCGCTCTCCTATTAAAGCTATAACTTTAATAGGAGCTTTGGAATTTTTCACTATCATACCCATAAGAGTTGATTTACCAACCCCACTTCCTGCAAAAATCCCAAGCTTTTGTCCTACCCCGCAAGTTAAAAGTGCATCTATTGTTTTAACACCTACTGGAAAAACTTCTTCTATCAAACCTCGCTTCATTGCATCAATAGGTGCTCGCATAATAGGCATAAATTTACTTGCCTCAATAGGTCCTTTACCATCTTTTGGTCGCATAAAAGGATCGACTACTCTTCCTAAAAGTTCATCACTAACTCCTATTTGCATACCTGCATCGTTAATAAAAGCACGATCGCCTATTTTAAAACCTTCCACAAAACCAAAAGGACTCAAATAGCTTAAATTTTCATCTACTTCTACCACCATAGCCATAGCTTCTTTACTCTCATCTTCACTAGAAACTATTTTAATGATATCACCTATGCTAGTTTTTAAGCCATTTATTTCTATACTAGTACTTGAAATTTTAGTAATCTGACCAAAAACACTAGCAAGATTTTGTGAAGCAATTTTACTACGAAGTTTTTCTAAACCCATTAAAATCTAACCTGTTTTGCCGAGTTAATTAAAGTGAAAAATTCTTTTCTTGTTTTTTCACTTTTTAAAAAGCTACCTCTTAGTGCTGAAGTGCTAGTAGTAGAATTTGCTTTTTGCACCCCACGCATTTCAACACACATGTGTCTTGCTTCAATAACTACTCCAACACCTTTTGCACCTACATGTTCCATTAAAGATTCTGCGATTTGTTCTGTGAGTTGTTCTTGAATTTGCAAGCGTCTTGCAAAAACTTCCACAAGGCGTGGAATTTTACTAAGACCTACGACTTTTTTATCCGGTATATACGCAACATGTACGCGCCCAAAAAAAGGTAAAAGATGATGCTCGCAAAGACTATAAAATTCTATATCTCTTACTAAAACCATTTCGTTGTTTGAGCTTTCAAATAAGGCATCATTTAGTATTTGTTTCGGATCTTGTTTATAACCATTATTTAAAAATTCAAAAGCTTTAAAAACTCTTGTAGGAGTTTTTAAAAGTCCTTCTCTTTGAGGATTTTCCCCGATAATTTCTAACATATTTTTTACTGATTGTTCAAATTTTTCTTGCATTTTTTCTCCATCAAAAATTAAAATTTTAACATATTTTTATTTTTATATAAAGTGATAAGGAAAATTTTGGTATATTATCAAGAAATTTTATTTAAAAAGGGAAAATATTATGGAAGTTACAGCAAAACTAATTGATTTTGCAAATGCAAATGCTACTGTGAAAATTGCTCAAGGAGCTATTAAAGCAGAAGTTGAAAAATTAGCTAAAAAAGCATCTAAAACTATGAAAATGGATGGTTTTAGAGCAGGAAAAGTTCCTGTTGCTGCTATACTTAAAAGATATGAAAAAGAGCTTACAAGAGATGCGGAGCAAGATCTTTTAAGAAATGCTGTAGATGGTGCTTTAAAAGAAGTTAAAAAAGAGGCTAAAGATTTAGTAGGTGAGCCATATTTTGAAAAATTTGATAGAAAAGATGGCGATATTGAAGCTCAAATGGTATTATCTTTTAAGCCAGAAGTAAAATTAGATGGATATGAAGAACTAATTCCAACTTATAATACACCAAAAGTAACTCAAAAAGAAATTGATGCAAAAAAAGAAGAATTATTAAAAAGATTTGCTACTCCTGAAGCGATTAAAGAGGCAAGAGCTTTAAAAGAAGGCGATTTTGCTAAATTTGATTTTGAAGGTTTTGTTGATGGTAAAGCTTTTGATGGTGGAAAAGCTCAAAATTATGTTTTAGAGATTGGCTCAAAACAATTTATACCAGGATTTGAAGAAGGTATGATTGGTTTAAAAGCAGGCGAGGAAAAAGATATTAATGTAACTTTTCCAAAAGAATATGGTGCAGCACATTTAGCAGGAAAAGATGCGGTATTTAAAGTAAAAATTCATGAAATTCAAGAACTTAAATTACCTGAATTAAATGAAGAGCTTTTAAAAAACTTACTTCCTGAAGAAAAAGAGCCAAGTGTTGAAAAATTAGACGCAAAATTAAAAGAACAACTAAAAAATGAAAAAATCTTTAAACTTATTAATGATGAGCTTAAAAATCAATTTGCAGAAGCTTTAGTAGCTAAGTTTGACTTTGTTTTACCAAGAAATATAGTAGAGCAAGAAACAGATATGCAATTTAGAAGCTCTTTAAGAACTTTAAGCGAAGAGGAATTAAAAGAATTTAAAGATGAGGCTAAATATAAAGAAAAAAGAGAGAGTTTCAAAGAAGATGCGCAAAAAAGCGTAAAATTAACTTTCATTATAGATGAGCTAGCAAAACTTAGAAATGTTACAGTAAGCGATCAGGAATTAATCCAAGCAATTTATTTTGAAGCTTATAGATATGGTTTTAACCCACAAGAACATTTAGATAATTATAAAAAGCAAGGTGCATTACCTGCCATTAAAATGTCTTTAATTGAAGAAAAACTTTTTGCTGATATTTTTAAAAAAAATGATAAAAAGAAAACCGAAAAAGAAAGTGAAAAATAATGAGTTCGTATATACCCTATGTAGTTGAAAAAACAAGCAGAGGTGAAAGAAGTTATGATATATACTCAAGACTTTTAAAAGATAGGATTATCATGCTAAGTGGCGAGATCAATGATGATCTTGCTGCTTCTATCGTGGCACAGCTTTTGTTTTTAGAAGCTGAAGATCCTCAAAAAGATATTTATCTTTATATTAACTCACCAGGCGGGGTTGTGACAAGTGGATTTAGTATTTATGATACGATGAATTATATTAAAGCTGATGTAAGTACTATTTGTATTGGTCAAGCTGCTTCTATGGGTGCATTTTTGCTTAGTTGTGGTACTCCAGGGAAAAGATTTGCTCTGCCAAATTCAAGAATTATGATCCACCAACCACTAGGTGGTGCAAGAGGACAAGCAACAGATATAGAAATTCAGGCAAAAGAAATTCTAAGATTAAAAGCGATTTTAAATGATATTTTGGCAAAAAATACTAAGCAAAAACTTTCTAAAATAGAAAAAGATACCGATAGAGATTTTTTTATGAGTGCTATAGAGGCTAAGGAATATGGTTTAATAGATAAGGTTTTGGAAAAAAGTTTTAAATAAGGAAACAAAGCAATGCTAGATGATGATTTATTTGCTGATTTAAATTTAAATAGCGATCCAACTCCAGCCAAAGAAGCTCCAAAAATTCAAAAAATTAGTGGAGGCGAATTTGAGAAATTTGCGAAATCTATTTTAACTGAACTTGTAAAAGATAATGTGCCTCCAACTCCTACTAATTATGGGGTTTATTTTCAAAAAATGCTTGAAGAGCGTCCAGGAGCTTTTAAGAAAAAAGTTGGTGAGATTATGGAATTTGAGCAAAATGATGATGGTCTTAAGCGTGCAAATATAGAACAAGAAATAAAGAAAAGTTTTAATTCTACTTCGGCATTATTGCAATATATTGCCATGATTTATAGGCATCTTGAAACAGTTAAAGATATGCTAAAAAGGCGTAATTCAGAACTTGCTATTAGTACAGGAAATTTAGCTGTTTCTAATGTAATCCATGCCCTTGAAACAGACCTTTCAAGATTTTCTAGCATTTTAGATAAGTATTCAGATGAGATTAAAGAAAATTTTGATGAGGTTAGACAGACTTATAAACATATAGAAGAGCAGAGTGATTTTGACTCTAAATTTGGAGTTTTTAATAAAAAATATTTTTTAGAAAATTTGGAAAAAAGCATAGAGAGTAATGCTAAATATAATTATTATACTTCTTTGATATTCTTTAGAGTAAAAGAGGAAATTTTAGAGCAAACTTATACTCAAAAAGAGAAAAATGCCTTTTTAAAAAGTGTTTGTAAAATTTTTAGTAAAAATGTTTCTTCAAGTGATATAGTAGCACATTGTGGAAATAATATTTTTGCTATAATGATCTCTCATACTAATTTAGAAAAAGCACAAGAAATATGTAATAAAATTTTAGAATCCTTAGAAAATTCAAATTTTTTCTTAGCAGATAAAGAAATAGAAGCAGATGTGGAGGTTGCTATTAGTGCAGTTAATAGTGACAGCAAAGGTGAAGAATTAATAGAAAAATGCATTGAAGCTTTAAAAGACTCGGGAAAAAATTTAGAACCTTTTGTAATAGTGGAAAAAGAAAAATGATAAGAAAGATAATTACCTATCCTAATCCAAGATTATTTTTAGAATCAAAAAAAGTAGAAAATTTTGATAAAGATTTACATATACTTTTAGATGATATGTATGAAACAATGATAGCTAATAAAGGTGTAGGTTTGGCAGCTATCCAAGTTGATGTGCCAATTAGAGCTTTACTTGTAGATATTGGTGATGAAGAAGGTGAGCAAAAAGAAGACAAACAAACTCTTTTAGAAATCATCAATCCCATTATAACACCTTTAGATGATGAAAGAATTTCTTGTAATGAGGGTTGTTTAAGCATACCAGGCTTTTATGAAGATGTAATGCGTTATAAAAATATACAACTTGATTATCAAGATAGATTTGGCAAACCACAAAGTTTGCAAGCACATGAGTTTTTAGCAGTAGCTATCCAACATGAAGTTGATCATCTTGATGGACATTTATTTATAGAAAAACTTTCTTTTTTAAAGCGTCAAAAATTTGATAAAGACTTTAAGAAAAAATCCAAAAAGAATAAATGAAAAAGCTAAAATGTGCAAGTTTTTCTACAGAACTTGATATCATCGATGTAGAATCAACTTTCACAAGAGGCTTGCCAGGCTTTAGCATAGTGGGTCTTGCAAACTCTACCATCAAAGAAAGCACTGAAAGAATTAAAGCAACTTTGTTAAGTCAGAATTTTAGCTTTCCAGCACAAAAAATTACTATCAACTTAAGTCCTTCGGATATTCCTAAAAATGGTTCTCATTTTGACTTAGCTATTGCAATTTTGATTTTATTTCAAAAAGAAATTTTAGATGATTTTTTTGTTTTTGGAGAACTTGGATTAGATGGGAGTATAAAAAGCACTGCTAGTTTATTTTCTATCTTGCTTTTTTTAAGTACAAAAATACAAAATGCTAAAGTAGTAGTACCAAAAGCCATAGCACAAAAAGCTTCAATGATACCTAATTTAACAATTTATGCTTTAGAAAATTTAGCCCAGGCTGTAGATTTTTTTAAAGAAAAAAAATATGAGAATTATCATATATGCAATGCTCATCCTTTATTTGAAAATGCTATAAAACTTAATGGGGAAAAATATATAAAAAATACTAGCTTTCCTTATGATTTTAAGGAAGTTAAAGGCCAAGAAAATGCTAAATTTGCTTGTATAATAGCAGCTTTAGGAATGCATAATATTTTATTTGAAGGTAGTCCAGGTAGCGGTAAAAGTATGTGTGCTAAAAGACTTCCTTTTATCATGCCACCGCAAAGCTTGAAAGAAATTTTAGCTCAAAACGCTTATAAGTCATTAAATTCTTTAGATGATGATTTTAGCGCTAGTAGGGTTTTTAGAAGTCCTCATCATACAAGTACTAGAGCTAGTATTTTTGGCGGAGGAACTAAAAATGCCAAGATAGGAGAAATAGCACTTGCAAATGGAGGAGTTTTGTTTTTTGATGAGTTTCCTCATTTTTCAAAACAAATCATAGAAAGTTTAAGAGAGCCATTGGAGGATTTTAAAATTCTTATTTCAAGAGTTAATACCAAAGTGATTTATGAGACTAAATTTTTATTTGCTTGTGCGCAAAATCCTTGTCCTTGTGGAAATTTATTTTCTAAAAATCAAAATTGTCGTTGTCAAGAAATAGAAATAAAAAAATATAAAAACAAAATTTCATCTCCAATTTTAGACAGAATTGATCTTTATGTAGCTATGGATGAAATTTCACATAAGGATAAAATGAGTTTAACATCAGAGCAAATGAGCGAGATGGTATTTAAAGGATTTTTATTTCAAAAACAAAGACAGCAAGAAGAGTTTAATGCTAAATTAAATGATGAGCAGATGAAACAATTTTGTATTTTAGAGTCTTCTGCTAATGAAATTTTGCAAAAGGCTATAAATTCATATAATCTTTCTCAAAGAGGGGTAAATAAAACTATAAAAGTAGCAAGAACCATTGCAGATTTAGAGCAAAGTGAGTTGATTTTAAAAACTCATATTTTAAAAGCATTAAGTTTTAGAATGAGAAATATTTAGGAGCAAAAATGGAAAATAAAAGCATAGCAATTTTTATAGATGCGGAAAATATTCCTTCAAAATACGCAAAATCGATTTTTGGTATTGCTTCTGATTATGGAGAAATTGTTATAAAGCGAATTTATGGAGATTGGACTCAAAAAAATATACAAAATTGGAAAGAACAAATTGCACAATATTCTATCATTGCTATGCAACAATTTAATTTTTTAGCTAATAAAAATTCAAGTGATATGTATTTAATTACTGATATTATGAGTGTTTTTTATGAAAAAGATATTGATATTTTTGTTATTGTATCAAGCGATAGTGATTATACTAGTTTGATACAGAAGCTAAAAGAAAATAAAAAACAAGTTATAGGCATGGGTTTAAAGCAAGCTGTAAAATCTTATGTGAATTCCTTTAGTGAATTCTTTTATTTAGATCAAGATAAATCAAAAACAAAAGTCATAATTGAAAAAGAATATATCAAAGATTTAATCAATATCGCAGAGGCTTTGATAGAAGAAAAAGGTCGCGCAGAATATGCTCAAATTCGTACCAATATGAACAGAAAACATGCAAATTTTATTCCACAAAATTTCGGCTTTAAAAATTTTAAAGCTTTGATGAAAGAACTTTTACCAAAGATGAAACAATTTAAAGAAGCAAATGAGAAAAATATTTATTTCCTTGAAAAAGCAAAGGCTTAAAAATGGAAAATATCTTAATAGCTTTTTTGGCTGTTGTAATTTTAGCTTTTGTATGGGTGGTATTTAAAAGTCAGAAAGAAAAAGTAAAGTTAGAATTTTTAAATCAAAACAATATGACTTTGCAAAATCAACTTTCTAATTTAGAGTTTGAAAAAACTGCACTTATAGAAAAAAATTCCAAACTTTTAGATGAAAAAATATCGTATTTATCTAAAAATGAAGTTTTAGAGGCAAAATTAGCACAAAAAGAACAAACTCAACAAGAACTTTTAAATATGCATTTAAAAGAGCGTGCGAATTTAAAAGAAGAATACACTCAAACCTTAATAAAATTAGAAGAAAAATATAAACAAAGTTTGACGGGATTAAAACAAGAGCTAGAGCAAAATTTCCAAAAACAAAATGCTAGTATTTTAAATCAAAACAAACTTATGCTCAATGAAGATACAAAAAAAATCTTAGAAGAAATTTTCTTGCCTGTGAAAAAAAGTGTTAAAGAATATAGTGAAAAACTCAGTCAAAATGAAGTTAGCATTAAAACACAAATTGATCATATGTTTAAATTTAGTCAAAATATGGGAGAAAATGCAGATAAGCTAGCTAAAATTTTAAAAGGAGATAAAAAAATTCGTGGTAATTTTGCAGAATTGCAACTAAAATCAGTTTTAGAAAATAGTGGTTTAGTAGAGGGTGTGCAGTATAAATTGCAAGAGAGATTTCAAGATGAGGGTAAAACTTACATTCCTGATGCGGTTGTGTTTTTAGATAAACAAAAAAGTATAGTTATAGATGCAAAATTTTCTCTACCAAGTGATTTTAGTTTTGAAGATATTAGTAAAAATACCTGTCTTGATTTGGCTTATAATCTAAAATCAAGGATTGATGAGTTAGCTAAAAAGCCTTATATGCAGTATGATAAACACACTTATGAGTTTGTTTTGCTTTTTATACCTTATCAAAATATTCTAGATTTGATTTTAAATGTAGATCTTGAAATTTATCAATACGCTTATAAAAAAAAGGTTTATTTAACTACACCAAACACTCTTTTTATGGCATTAAATACTATAAATATTTCATGGAAAAATATACAAAGTAATGAAAATATCTTAAAAGCTTTTGATGAACTGGGTAAATTTCATGATAAATTTGCAGGCGTTTTGGATGATTTTGAAAAAATCAAAGAAAATGTTAAAAGATTAAACACAAATGTAGATAATATGCAAACAAAGCTTACTCATGGAAGTGGAAATATCGCTTCAAGAGTGATGAAGCTTAAAGAGCTAGGCGCTAAAACTCAAAAATTTATAAAATGTGAGATGAGCGATGAAAGCAGTATTTAAAGATAATATTTCTTATGAAAAAAAACTTATTGAAAAAGGTTTGGATGAGTTTTTAATGATGGAAAATGCAGGCATAGAGCTTGCAAATTTGATTAAGAAAAAAAGTAAAAACATAAAAAATGCCAAAATTTTATTTTTGCTCGGTACTGGTGGAAATGGAGCTGATGGACTTGTGGCTATAAGGCATTTAAAAAAAGCTTTTGCTTTTGTTATGCCATATAAAAAAAATACAATGTTTATCAAGCAAGAGCAAATTTTAAAAAATATAGGTTTTAAATTTTTAAAAAAAGAACCTAAATTTAAAGATTTTGACATCATTGTTGATTGTGTTTTTGGGAGTGGTTTAAATAAAGCTTTAGATGAAAATTTGCAAAGAATTTTTAAAAAAATTGCTAAAAGTAAGGCTTTAAAAATAGCTTGTGATGTTCCTAGCGGGCTTGGACAAGAGCTATGTTTTAAGGCTGATTATACTCTTTGCATGGGAGTGATTAAAGAAATTTTATTAGAAGATTTTGCAAAAGAATTTGTAGGTAAAATTAAAATTGCAAATTTGGGTTTAAAACCTTATATGCAAAATACTTCAAGTTTTTTACTAGAAAAAAAAGATTTAAAACTTATTACAAAAAAGATTAACTCAAATAAAGGCGATTTTGGCCATGTTTATATTTTTGCAAATAAAAGTGCAGGTACTCTAGCTGGACTTGGTGCTTTAGAATTTGGAGCAGGACTTGTATCTTTAGTGGCTAAAGAAAGTTTTTCACCTTTGATTATGCTAAAAGATGATATTGAAAGCAAAATAAATGCAGCTGCTATAGGTATGGGACTTGATGATTTAAGTATTTTAAAAGATGAAAGATTAAAAAACATTCCTTTGGTTTTAGACGCAAATTGCTTTCAAAGTGAAAATTTACCTTCATATCTTGCTAGAGAAGATGTTGTTTTAACCCCTCATCCTAAAGAATTTTGTATGCTTTTAAAACTTTGTTTTAATGAGGATATAAGCGTAGAAGAAATTCAAAACAAACGCTTTTTTTATGCAAGAAAGTTTAGTTCTAAATTTCAATGTGTTTTGGTATTAAAAGGAGCTAATCCTATTATTGCTCAAAAAGAAAAATTTTTTATAGTAAATTGTGGCAATGAAGCTTTAGCAAAAGGTGGAAGTGGGGATGTGTTAAGTGGTATGATAGCAGCTTTGCTTGGAGCTAAATTTAATGCTTTAGAAGCTGCTAAAAATGCAGTATTAGCTCATGCTTTAGTAGCTAAAAATTATAAGAAAAACAAAATTAGTTTTGATGCTTTAAAATTGATAAAGGGGTTAAAATGCTTATAAAATTAGCAATTTTATTTAGTGGTAATGGAAGTAATTTGGAAAATATTTTAGCAAAATTACATAAAAAAACTTTTGGTAAAAATACCTTTGAAGTGGTTTTATGCGTGTGCAATAAAAAAGAAGCTTATGGTATACAAAGAGCTTTAAAATATAACCTTAATACTCAAATTATAGAGCATGAAAAATTTACTTCAAGAGAAGAATTTGATGCAGAATTAGTAAAAATTATAAAAGAAAGTCAAGCAGATCTGACCATCTTAGCAGGATTTATGCGAATTTTAAGTCCTATTTTCACTCAAAATATAAAAGCTATTAATCTTCATCCTTCTTTGCTTCCTTTATTTAAAGGTGCTCATGCTATCAAAGAAAGTTATGAGAGCGATATGAAACTTGCGGGTGTTAGCGTGCATTGGGTTAACGAAGAGCTTGATGGTGGTAAAATCATTGCTCAAAAGGCGTTTGAAAAAGCTAAACTAAGCTTTGAAGAATTTGAAGATAAAATTCATAAATTAGAGTATGAAATTTTACCTGCAACTATTGTTGAAATTTTTGAAAATGATTAATTTTTTATCATTATAATTACGCTTTTTATTTTAAGGAAGTTAAATGTTTGAGTGGATTTTTAGTGTGGATGCGTGGGTAGTGTTGCTTACGCTTACAGCTTTAGAGATTGTGCTAGGGATTGATAATATCATTTTCTTGGCTATTTTGGTTTCTAAATTACCACCAGAACATAGAGATAAGGGTAGAGTTTTAGGCCTTGCTTTTGCGATGATTACTAGAATTTTATTGTTATTGTCTTTGTTTTGGGTTATGAAGCTTGTCACACCTTTATTTAGTATATTAGGGAATGAAATTTCAGGTAGGGATTTGGTGCTTTTGCTTGGAGGATTGTTTTTGATAGTTAAATCTATCAAAGAAATCAAAGAAAGTATAACACATCAAGAGGAAAGTCAAAGTAATATAAAAATCAGCAATAAACTTTGGATTGTAGTTGCTGAAATAGCTGTGATAGATATAGTATTTTCTCTAGATAGTGTTATTACTGCTGTGGGTATTGCTCAAGATATAGAGATTATGATTATTGCTGTTATTATTGCAGTATTAGTAATGCTTTTTGCTTCTAAACCAATTGCAGATTTTGTAGAAAAATATCCAAACATTAAAATTTTAGCTTTGGCATTTTTAGTAATGATAGGTTTTGTTTTAGTATGTGAAAGTTTTGATATTCATATAGATAAGGCCTATATTTATGTAGCTATGGCCTTTTCTTTGGTAGTTGAAATTTTAAACATCATTTCACAAAAAAAACAAACAAATAATTCTTAAAATATTTAGCATTTTTTATGCTAAATATTCTTATTTATCTTGACTTTTAATATTTTTTTATGTAAAATAACGCTTTATTTTTATACATCGGGGTGTAGCGCAGTCTGGTTAGCGCACTTGGTTTGGGACCAAGGGGCCGAAGGTTCGAATCCTTTCACCCCGACCATTTTTATAAATGGTGAGTGTAGCTCAGTCGGTTAGAGCATCAGATTGTGGTCCTGAGGGTCGTGGGTTCGATTCCCATCACTCACCCCATCAGCGCTCGTAGCTCAACTGGATAGAGCGACAGACTTCGGATCTGTAGGTTATGGGTTCGATTCCTATCGGGCGCACCATAAGCCTATTGTTACTTTTATTTTTTTGCGCTCATAGCTCAGCTGGATAGAGCAACGGCCTTCTAAGCCGTAGGTCAGAGGTTCGAATCCTCTTGAGCGTACCACTTTTGCGGATGTGGTGAAATTGGCAGACACGCCAGACTTAGGATCTGGTGCAGCAATGCGTGAAGGTTCAAGTCCTTTCATCCGCACCACTAATCTAGATTTTACTCAAATATGAAAACCTATAATTTATTTTTAGTTGTACAATAATAATATTTTAAATTAAAATATATTGCAAATATTAGGAAGATATTATGGTAAATATATATCAAGTTAAAATTATCGAAAATTTTTGCAAGGATAAATTTAAAAAAGATACAAGGCTAAAGGATTTTTTTCATATCTTTTTGGCGCAAAATTTAGAAATTTATACCAATATAGAAGACCAAAATTATACCAAAGGTACAATACTAATATATAAAATTTTTGATATATGTATTATATGTATAAAAGATGGAGTTTTCGTAGGTCAAGAGTATTGTCAATTTAAAAAAAGCGTGATAGATTATATAGTTGCTTATACTGATGAAAATATGAATGATGGTAAAATATCGCAACTATTAAGAGGTAGTTTTACATTAAAAATAGATAAATCAAATTGTTATGATAATCCAGATATTAAAGTTGTGTTTTCAGAAAAAGGCTTTTTGTTTCAGGCTAAATTTAACAATTGTGAAAGTAAATTTAAAGATACAATGACTATGTTTGCACTTTCTTTGGCTTATCGTGAGAAAATGGAGTATTATTTGAATTTGACTTCAAGTATTATAGATAAAGAAAACTACCATGATGTTATTGATATTAAAAAAGATTTTTATGTTTTTAATTTGAAATATTTTTTTAGCAACCCAATACATTATAACTACCAACAAAAACACACAATATGGAAAATTATATTTCATTATTATAATATTTTAGAGCAACATCAAGAATTAAAAATTCAAATAGAAAATCTTGTTGATATTTTGCATATTGAGCAAAATCAAGAAGAAGATAAAAAGGAAAAAATAAAAGAGAATAAAAGAAAAAAAATTGAAATGATTTTTTTAATCATCGGTGCTTTTGTTACTTTAGCTTCGCTAGTTAGTGTATACAAAGATGCTATGGAATTACTTGGTTAAAGTTATAGTATCACTTGTTTTGTGTTTTACTAAAATTTAACTC
>NZ_JAKMRU010000009.1:0-83415 GCF_025772235.1 Campylobacter sp. IFREMER_LSEM_CL1085
AAAAGAAGATAAAAAAGAAGATAAAAAAGAAGATAAAAAAGAAGATAAAAAAACTTCGGCACAAAAAGAGCTTTTTATTCTTGATGTTAAAAAATTAGATAATGGTATTTTGCTTGATTTGAGTGAAAAAATTAGCCAAAAAGATATAAAAAATTTTACTTTAAAAGGTGATAATTTTCGTTATGTTGCAGATTTTGATGGAATTTTAAAAGGACCAAAGAGAAATTTTGAATTTAAAGATTTTGATATTATTGTATCACAATTTAATCCAACTAGCATGCGTTTAGTTTTGAGTTCTAAAAAAGAGTTAAAAGTAAAAATAGAGCTTAAAGATCAAAGTCTTTTTATGGGACTTGAAAAAATAGAAAAAAAAGAAGAACCTAAACCTATAGTTAAAAAACAAAGCGAGATTAAAAAAACAGAAGTTAAAAAAGAAGTTGTTAGAAATGAACCTTTATATATTTTAAAATCAAGTAAAGATAAAAGTGGTGTTAATTTAAAATTAAATAATGATATTGATATTGAAGATATTAAAATCAACTCTTTTAAAGATGGTAAAATGTATCGCTCTATTGTGAGTTTTGAAGCCATTCTAGAAGGCGATAGAAAAAAAATTGATATTAATAAAAATCAATCTATCACAATAGTGCAGTTTAATAAAACTACAGTAAGAATTGTTTTAAATTCTACTAGTGATTTTAAGACTAGTCTTGATTTGGATGATGATGAGCTATTTGTAGGATTTGAGAAAAAGATTAAAAAAACGCCAGTAAAAAATACTTCAAAAGCAGCAAAAGCTACTATCAAAAAATCAGGCAAAATTATAGTAATTGACCCAGGTCATGGAGGTAAGGATCCAGGAACTTTAGGAGATAAGGGTGTTAGAGAAAAGGATGTAGTTTTAAGTGTGGCTTTAAAACTTGGAAATGAGCTAAAAAAAAGAGGATATAAAATTTATTACACAAGAAGTACTGATAAATTTATAAACCTTAGAGATAGAACTTCCATGGCTAATGAGAAAATGGCAGATTTGTTTATTTCTATCCATGCAAATGCAGCACCAAATAAACAAAGAGCTAAGACTTTACAAGGAATTGAAACTTTCTTTTTATCTCCTGCAAGAAGCGAAAGAAGTAAAAAAGCTGCTGAAGCAGAAAATCAATCAGATTTTGAAGAAATGAATTATTTTTCCAAGCAAACATTTTTAAATTTTTTAAATCGTGAAAAAATAGTTGCTTCAAATAAATTAGCTATCGATGTGCAGAAAAAAATTTTGAGCAATGTAAGAAAAAAATATAAAGTTGTTGATGGTGGGGTTAGAGAGGCTCCGTTTTGGGTTTTAGTAGGAGCACAAATGCCAGCGATTTTGATTGAAACAGGTTATATTAGCCATCCTAGTGAAAGAAATAGATTGACAAATAAAAATTTCCAAGAATTATTAGCCATTGGTATTGCCAATGGAATTGAAAGTTATTTTTATAAGAATCAATGAAAAAAGCAAATATTATTATAAAAAATAATGCGCCTTTTTCTTTGGATTTTGATGATTATTATTTTAATTCTAGTGATGGTTTAAGTGAAAGCAAATTTATATATACAAATGCTTTTGACTTTGAAAACAAACAAACTATTGTAGCAGAACTTGGTTTTGGTATAGGCTTAAATTTCTTTCTTACATTAAAGCGTTTTTTAAAAGAAAAAAAACACAATCAAAGACTTTTTTATCTTAGCTTTGAAAATTTTTATATAGAAAAAGATAAATTAAGAGAAATTTATAAAAAACTTGGTTTTTATGAGAAATTTGAAGAAGTTTTAGAGCAATTTTTAAATTTTTATCCTCCATGTAAGGATGGGGTTTATAGGTTTTATTTTCAAGATTGTTTTTTAGATTTGGTGCTTGGTGATGCTAAAGAAAATTTACAAATTTTAGACTTTAAGGCAAATATTTGGTATTTAGATGGTTTCTCACCTTCTAAAAATCAAGATATGTTTGATAATAATATTATAAACAATGTTGCTAAAAACTCAAAAATAAATGCTAAGATTTTAACTTTTTCTTCTGCTAGTGTTTTAAAAAAGGCTTTAATTAACAACAATTTTCAAGTGCAAAAGATAAAAGGTTTTAGAAAAAGAGAAATGATACAAGCCATTTTTAATGGTTTAGAATTTGAAGATAAATTTGCATATTTTAATACCCCATCTTTAAAAAAAGAGATTCAAAAAATAGCTATTATCGGAGCAGGTATAGCCGGAGCAAGCATGGCTTATGAGCTTTCTTTAAGAAATGTTCAAGTAGATGTTTTTGAAAAAGAAAATTCATTAGGAAAAGGCGCTTCTGGAAATATCAATGGAATTTTAAGCTCTTTGATTTTAAAACCCGATGTTTTATTGGGTGAGTTTTCACAATATGCTTTTTTAGAAGCAAGTAGATTTTATAGACAAATTTTAAATTTAACTCCACAAGGGGTTTATGAATTTGCTCATAATGAGCTTATGCATGAGCGTTTTGATAGTCAAAAAGATAATGTTTTATTTGAAATTATTAACAATCAAGCCTTTTTAAAAGATGGATTTTGTATAAAACCTCAAGAGCTTGTGAAGACACTTTTGCAAAAAAGCAAGGCTAGGGTATTTTTTGAGTATGAATTTAAAGATTATTCTTATAAAAATGAAAAGTTTTCTTTAAATTTTAATAATCAAAAAATTTTAAAAGATTATGATGTGTTAATCTATGCTCAAGGTGCTGATGTTAAGAATTTTTTAGAGTATAAATATATGAAATTAAGTAGTGTAAGAGGTCAATGTACTCATTTAAAACCATTTTTAAAAAACCCGCATGCCTTATCTTCTAAAGGATATATTTGTCCTATTAATGAGGAGCTTAATTTACAACTTATTGGCGCAAGTTATGATAGGCTTAATCAAGATACAACGCTTTTAAAAAATGATGATTTGCAAAATATTGAAAATGTAAAAGAGTTTTTGCACGATGAAAATTTAGAGATAATGGGCGGTAAAGTAGGATTTAGATCATATTCTAGTGATAGATTTGCCATAGCAGGTCAAGCCTATGATGAAAATTTTTATATGCAAAATTATAAAGCACTTTTATGGCATAAAAATAAAAATCAAGTCATACCAAATGATTTTATTCCTTTGTATTTTTCTATTGCTCATGGATCTAGAGCTTTTGCTAGTGCTATTGTTTGTGCTAGAGTGATGAGCTCATTGATTTTTGATGAGCCAAGAATAAAAAAAGAATTTTTATATGCCTTACATCCTGCAAGATTCTTAATTAGAAAGCTTAAAAAAGGACTTATTTAATCCTTGATTTATTAATTTTATATATTGATATATTAAAATTAATATTTTAAGGAGGGTATATGAAAAGAAAAATTTTGCCAAATAATAATCAAAAATTTTTCAATGACGGACAAATGATTATTTCCAAAACAGATACTACAGGAAAAATCATATATTGCAATAGAATCTTTATTTCTCTTTCGGGCTATAGTGAGGAAGAATTATTGGGAAAACCTCATAATATAGTGCGTCATCCGGATATGCCAAAAGTTGTTTTTGAATTACTTTGGGAAAGACTTAAGAGTAAAAAAGAGATTATAGCTTATGTTAAGAATCTATCAAAAGATGGATCATTTTATTGGGTTTTGGCTTTTATCAGTCCTTCGTTTGATTCCAAAGGAGAAGTTGTTGGGTATTATTCTATGCGTTTAAAACCCAAAAAAGAAGCAGTTGAAAAAATAGAAAAATTATACAAAGAGCTTTTGATTGAAGAGCAAAAAGGTGGAAAAGGTGCATCAAGGAAGAAACTTGATGATTATTTAAATACAAAAGGGATGAGTTATGAAGAATTGGTTTTATCAATATAATATCAATCAATCTGTAAATTATTTTGCTTTATTTTTATTTTGTTTGATGGCAATCTTGGAAATAGTAGAAAATAATATTTTTGGTTTTATTTTTTGTGTGATTGGAACTTTAGTGGTGTTATTTGGACTTGCTAGTGCTTATTATAGAAATAAAGAAGTTTTAAGGATTACTCAAGTTTTAAATGAGCTTACAAAAGGAAATTTGGAAGCAAGAATTACTCATATAGCTGTTCCAAAATCTGGAGTAGGAAAATTAAGTTGGGTTGTAAATGATTTAGCTGATCAAATGGAGGCTTTTAATAGAGAAATTCTTAATGCTATTTTAGCTGTAAAAGAACAAAGATTTTATAGAAAAGCAAGATTAGAAGGCTTAATGGGTACTTTCGCATATAATGCTAAAATTATTAATGAAGCTACTTTAGAAATAGAAAAAACTCAAAATTTATCCATAAGAAGTATTGTCGTTGAAAATGTTTCTAAGGATATGTCAGATTCTTTGCAAAAAGAATTAGCTTTGATTAATGTGAAATTAAATGATAATGCAAGCACTATGCATGATATATATGAGCAAGCAAATGATATTTCTACTCATTCTTCAAAAAGTGCCAAAAATGCAGAATTAATTTCAGTCGATTTGCAAAATTTAGGCGAAAATATCACTCAAATTCATACTTTAATGGATACTTTTTCACAGCAAATTAATAATGTTTCTTCTTTTATATCTATTATAGAAGATATTACAGAGCAAACCAATCTTTTAGCATTAAATGCAGCTATTGAGGCAGCTCGTGCAGGAGAGCATGGTAGAGGTTTTGCGGTAGTTGCAGATGAGGTAAGACATTTAGCTGAAAAAACTCAAGAGGCTGCCAAAGAAATTTCTGTGATGATTAAAGTATCAATAGAGCAAATGAGTAATATTAAAAATATAACTAATGAAGCTTATAAAGTTGCTAAAAAATCTAACTCAAGTTTAGAAGAATTCCAAGAGGTGTTTACCGGTGTTGATGAGAAAGCTAAAATTTTATTAGATGAGATTTCTAAGACAAGTGTTGATACTAATAAAATATTGCTTTATTTAGAGTGTTGTTTAAAAACATATTTAGCTTGCTCTTGTGTGATTAATTCCAAAATAGAAGATATAGAAGATAAAAATTTAGCCAAATTTGATTCTACAAGTAATATTTATGTTTTAAATCAAAATTTAAATTCTTATATAGAAAAATTATTTGATTGTATAAGAAACAATCAAATAGTCAAAGAGGAAAGAAAAATTTATGCACATATTAAGCAAATTCAAGATATAAATGAAAAAATGATAAGCGAAATAGAGCATAAAAAACATATTTAATAAGAGGTTAAATGAAAAAATACATTTTTTTAAGTTGTATATGTTTAAATGTGCTTGCTTCTAATTTAGAAGAGAGCTTAAGTGAGGGTGATGTTAATATAACTAAAGAACAAAAAACAAATGCAATTTCCAAACAAGTATTTTTTCAAAAACCGCAAGAGTATCAAGCTCAAAATGTTGATTTTGGTACTTTTGCTAGTAATTCTTTAGCGCAGGTTTTAAATTTAAGCTCAAAGGACAAAACAGAAGCTAGTTTAGATTATAACGCTTTAAATGTAAATATTAAAAATATCAACTCAATTTTAGATTATGATAATGCTACTTTACTTTTAGAAAAACAAGCAAGAATAGGGCAGTTAGAGCAAGCTTATTCTTTGGGAATTATTAATCGTTATGAATTTGATGAAATCAATTTGGGTTTTAATTATTTTAATGATCAATATAAACAAGCTTATGCAAAAAATAGTTTTGGTGCTGAATTGCAATTTAGTCAATATTTTAAAGCATATGCTAATCATTATGATATAAAAGAAAATAATAGTGATGATAGTACAGAGTTTGGGGTTATATTTGATTTACCTTATTTAAATGTTTTAAATGTAAATTCTAACATGAAAGAAACACAAAATCAGTATAACATTACTTATTCTCCAATTTCTATTTTGGATTTATCGCTTAATTATCAAGATGAAAAAACAAGTGCAAAAGATCAAACGGCAATGTGGGTTAAGTTTAGACTAAATTATGAGCAAAGTTTAAGTAAGCAATTTTATAATAGCTTTTATCGTAAAAATAGTATAGCCGAGTTTAATCGCTATGATTTTGCTACTAGGACTTATTAATTGCTCATAAAACGAGTAATGTCATTGTAAGTTGCAAATACCATTAAGCTTAAAAGCAAAGCCATGCCAAAATAACTAAGATATTCAAAACATACTTTTGGTACTTCTTTTTTAAAAATTAATTCATAAAGATTAAAAAGTATATGTCCTCCATCTAGTGCTGGTATCGGAAGTAAATTTAGTACTCCAAGATTGATGGAAATTAAAGCTGTGATTAAAAATAAAACTACTATACTAGTATTTGCTGCTTTGGAGGTTATATCCACCATAGTGATGATTCCACCCATATTTTTAGCATCTAATTCCCCACTGATGATTTTAGCAAGACCTTTGAAAATAAGCAAAGAAGCATTTATGCTTTCTTCATAAGCATATTTCAAACTGCTAATTCCTGAGTGATAAATAGTAACAAACTCACCCTTAGGTGCTATACCAATAAGAGGTTTTTGAACTTTTTGATAAAACTCATTATAACCTTGGTCAATTTGCGGTGTTAAAGTGATATTGATAAATTTATTATCGCGTTCTATGTCAAGCAGGGTTGGTTTTGCGTGAACAAGTTTGCCAATTTCTTCAAAACTTTGAATTTGAACTCCATCTATAGCTAGGATTTTATCACCAATTTGTAAATTTGCTTTTTGTGCAGCTGAATTTGGTGCTATATTGCCAATAACAGGTGCAAGTTTTTGCACACCTAAAAAACCTATGGCTATATAAAGTAAAAATGCTAGAAAAAAGTTAAAAAATGGTCCCGCAAAAAGTATATAAATTCTAGCTAAAGGACTTAAAGTGTTATAGCTATTTGGCTCATAATTTTTTTCACTAGGATTTAAATCATCTTGTCCTTTAAGTTTAACATAACCGCCAAATGGTAGGGCGGATAAGCGATATTCTGTATTTTTGTAAGTTTTTTTAAAAATAGCTTTTCCAAAACCTATGCTAAAAATTTCTACATCAACCCTCATATGTTTTGCAGCTAAAAAATGTCCTAATTCGTGAAAAAAAATTAAAAAAGATATCACTAAAAGTGTTATTAAAAAACTAAAAGAATAAAATTTAAAGCCAATAGCTAAGATAATAAATAAAAATAAATATGATTTCAATTTATACCTTTTTTAAATGTTTTACATAAGCTAGTATGTATTCAAAAGCTGAATAAAGTGTAAGCACTAAAGCAATAAATAACAATGTATTGGCAAAAGGCCATTGCATGATTAAAAATATAATAGCTATCATTTGAAAAGTTGTTTTTATTTTACCTGCAAAAGAAGCACTTACATCAATTTTTTCACTTACCATAACCACTCTAAAGCCGGTGATGAAAAATTCTCTTACTAAGATAATGTAAACCATCCATGGATCAGCTTTTTGTGTAAGTAATAACCCTAAAAATGCAGCTAGAATAAGCATTTTATCTGCTAAAGGATCTATAATAGCTCCAAGTTTAGTAGTTTGATTCCAAGTTCTTGCAATATAGCCATCGAAAAAATCAGTTAAAGCAGCTATGCTAAAAATAACACAAGCAAAATAATTTACCCAACTAGGATGGATATTTTCAAAATCATTAATAAGTAAAAAAAACAAAAGTGGAGCTAATAATATCCTTATAAAAGCTAAGATATTGGGTAAATTCATACTTTTAAAATCCTTTATAAAGCACCCTTAAGGTAATATTACTTAAAGGTGGTACCACCATCTACGATCAAAGTATGGCCTGTGATCCAATTTGCCTTATCAGAGCATAAAAATAAACATGCGCCAGCTAGATCTTGTGGCTGTCCAATGCGGTTTAGCGGACTAAGATTGATAGTTGCATTTTTTACCTCTTCATAATTTGTAAATGCTTTAAGCGCGTCAGTATCAATTGGTCCACCGCTAACTACATTTACACGGATATTTTTAGAACCAAGCTCGGTTGCAGCATATCTTGCCATAGCTTCAACCGCTGCTTTAGCTGTACCATGACCAGCATAATTTTCAATATGAACTAAATTTCCTGTTGAAGAAATAGATAATATACTACCCCCATCAACTTTTTCCATTCTTTTTGCCGCTTCTTGCGCTCCAACAACAAAAGCATTTACAGTTGCTGTGAAAATATTATTAATACCTTTCGGCTTTAATTTCATAAATTTAGTATATCCACCTACAACAGCACGACCTGAAATGATAGCATTAGAGATGAAAAAATCTATTCTATCAAAATCTTGATCAATTTTTTCAAACAACTCTTTATATGTTTCTGGTTCAAGTATGTTAAATTCATAAGCTTTTGCTTTGATTTTATAATTATTTTCTAAATCTTTCACAATTTCTTGAGCTAAATCTGCATTAGAATTATAAGTAAAAGCTACATTAGCTCCTGCTTTTGCAAACTCATATACAATAGCTTTACCAATCCCTCTTGTTCCACCGCTAATTACTAAAGTTTTATTTTGAAAAAAAGTATCCATTAAAATCCTTTTATATTATAGTTTTTCATAATCGCTTCTATTTTTGTTAAATTGCAATCACTAGGTTTGCAAAGTGGCAAACGATATTCTAAAGTAGGGGTTAAACCTGCTATATACATTGCCGCTTTAATAGGTATAGGATTGCTTTCACAAAATAAAATTTTATTAATATTATATAACTCATCATTGATTTTTTTAGCTTCAATGTATTTTTCTTTTAAAGCTAGATGAGTTAATTTTGAAATCATATCAGGAAGTAAATTTGAAGTAACTGAAATCACACCCTTACCGCCATTTGAAAGTATAGGATAATTAATCGCATCTTCCCCGCTTAAAAGTATCATTCTAGGTTCATGCGCTAGCAAATCAACGCACTTATCAATGCTTCCACTAGCTTCTTTTACTCCGTAAATATTTTCACAATCTCTAAATAATCTTATAATAGTTTCTGTTTGAAGCTCACACCCTGTTCTTCCTGGGACATTATATAAAAGTACAGGTATATCTATACTTTTTGCTATTTCTTTATAATGAAGATATAAACCTTCTTGTGTGGGTTTGTTATAATATGGAGTAACGCTTAAAATTCCATCAGCTCCATGCTCTTGTGCAAACTTAGCCAAACTTACAGCTTCATGTGTGGCATTGCTTCCTGCTCCTGCTAAAACCTTACAAGAACTTCCTTTGCATGCATCTAGTGCTATTTCTATACAAATTCTATGTTCTTCATGGGTTAAGGTGGCACTTTCTCCGGTTGTTCCAACAGGCACTACTACATCAATTCCATTTGCGATTTGTCTTTTGATGAGTTTATGGTAAGTTTGCTCATCTAATTTTCCATTTTTAAACGGAGTTATTAAAGCTGTCATTGCTCCTATGATGATGTTATTGTCCATTTTCACCCCTTTTTAAGATTATTGTTGTAGATTTGTCTTCATTGAAGTATTTTCTAGCACAATGAATTAAATCATCTTTGCTTAGATTTTCTATATTTTTTTTATAATCAAGCAAAGGTTTTAAATCACCCTTTGCAAGATAAGATCCATAAATATTTGCAACGCTACTTGCATTGCTTAGTGAAAAAATAAAATCACTTTTTACGGTATTTTTGATTTTTTCCATGATAGCATCATCAAATTTGGCATTTTTTACATCTTCAAGAATTTTCAAAAGCTCTTTTTCAACATCTTCTGCTTTTATACCTTCATTACAAACACAAATAAATATAAATAAATTCTCATCTATATTTTCACTTGCATAGGCATAAAATTCATTGATTAGTTCTAATTTATCAATTAAAATTTCACTTATTAAAGAACTTTTTCCATTTCCTAAAAGCTCACTCAATGCGCAAAGTTTTGGCATATCTTCATGATTAAATGCAGGAATTTTGTATGCAAGTGCTAGTAGTTGCGTATCGCTTTCTTTGTGCAAGATCACGCGTTTAGCACCATCTTGTTCAGGTTCTTTTTCATGAACTATAGGGATTTCTTTGGTGTTTTTTATATCTTGAAAATGTTTTTTAGCAAGATTGAAAACTTCATCTTCATTAATATCGCCACTCACAAGCAAAATAGCATTTTTGGGTTGATAAAAAGTTTGATGAAAATCTTGCATATCTTCTATTTTCCAATTTTGTATATCTTTAAAAAAGCCTATTGGAGTCCAATGATATGGATGATGTAAAAAGGCATGATTGTATAATCTAAAATATAAATATCCTAAAGGATTATTATCAGTTCTCCAACGCCTTTCTTCTAAAACTACATTTCTTTCAGGCTGAAACTCATCATCTTTTAAATTTAAATTACGCATTAATTCAGCAAAAAGCCACAAAGATTTGTCTAAATTTTCACTAGAGCATTTTATAAAATAATGCGTATAGTCAAAACCAGTACTTGCATTATCTACTCCACCAAAACCCTTGACTATCTCATCAAATTCGCCTGCTTTTAAATTTTTTGTACTTTTAAAATTTAAATGTTCAAGCATGTGAGCTATGCCGCTTTTTCCCATTTTTTCATTTCTTGAGCCAACTTTATAAAAAATATCTACACTTATAACCCCGCTTTTTTTATTTACAGGTAAAGTGTAAATTTCAAGTTCATTTTCAAGGGTGATTTTTTTATAATTAATCATTTAAAATTAACTCCTATAGCTTGACTAATATGATTAAAACCATCTTGTTTTAAAAGTTCAATTAATCCTTGATTGATATTTTTAACAATGCTTGGTCCTTTGAAAATCATAGCTGTATAAATTTGAACCAAACTAGCCCCATTTTTAATGCGTTCATAAGCAAGTTCAGCACTATCTATACCACCGCTTGCTATTAAAATAGTATCTTGATAAATTTCTTTAGCTACTTCTTTAAAAAATGTCGCACTTTTTTGAGTGATTAATCTACCACTAATTCCACCAAAGGTTCTTGTATTATCAATTAAAGAATAATCTATACTAGTATTTGCCATGATAATACCATCAGCTTTTGCACTAATAGCACTTTTGCAAAGTGAAATTGCACTATCTATACTCATATCTGGAGCAATTTTTAAAATCACAGGTTTTTTTGTGATTTCTTTTGCTTGATTAAATAGGGTGCTTACAAATTCCTCACTTTGTAAATCTCTTAAATTTTTGGTATTTGGAGAGGATATATTAATCACAAACAAATCGCACAAATCTTTAAATTCTTTTAATAAAATAATATAATCATTAATAGCTTCTTCATTTGGAGTGATTTTATTTTTGCCTATATTTGCTACTAAAGGTATGCTAAAAGGATAGACTTTTTTTACTTCTTTTGCGATAGCATCTTTACCTTTATTATTAAAACCCATAGCATTTTGAATACTTTCTTGTTCAACAAGTCTAAAAAGTCTAGGTTTTTCGTTGCCATTTTGAGGTTTTGGGGTGAAAGTTCCATATTCTAAAAAACCAAAACCTAAAGCACTTAGCGGTCTTATCATAGTTGCATTTTTATCAAAGCCACCTGCTAAGCCCACAGGATTGTAAAAATTTAAATTAAAAATTTCTTGATTTAAAATTTCATCATTTATTATACAATCTTTTGCAAAAAAACTAAGTCCTCCAGGAAATATACAATCTAGCGTTCGCATGCTAAATTCAGCTAAAGCATGGGCATTTTCTGGATCTAATTTATATATTAAAGGTTTTAAACTTTCATAAGTCATATTTTTCCTTTTTTATAAAATGGCATATTTTACTAAAAAAATGATAATTCTTAGTTTTCATTTTCTTTAACTTTATCAGTTTTTTGTACTTTTTGTTTTAATTTTTGATAAATTTCACAATGTCGCATCAAATAAGCATCATTTCCTATAGAAGCTATTTTTCCTTTATCAAGCACAGCAATTTTGTCAGCATTTTCTATAGTGCTAAGCCTATGAGCGATGATGAGTATTAAGCGATCTTTTTTTAAGCTTTCTATAGTTCTTACTATGGCTTTTTCACTTTCATTATCAAGTGCTGAAGTTGCTTCATCAAAAATTAAAATTTGAGGATTTTTATATAAAGCCCTTGCTATAGCAATGCGTTGTTTTTGTCCGCCGGAGAGATTTTTTCCATGTTCTTTTAATTCAGTATGTATACCACCAAGTTCTTGGACAAAATCATAAGCATTAGCTTGTTTTAAAACTTCTATCACGCGTGTTTCGTTATATTCTTTAGCATAAGCAATATTTTGAGCTATAGTGTCATTAAATATATAAATATTTTGAGTTACCAAAGAAATATTTTCTCTTAAACTAATAATATCAAAAGAGCTAATGTCTTTTTGATTGATTAAAATCTCACCACTATCTTTTTCAAAAAAATACATCAAAAGATTGATAATAGAAGATTTTCCTCCACCACTTGATCCAACTAAGGCTAGAATTTCTCCTTTATCAAAAGAAAAATTTACATCTTTTAATACCATTTTATCTTTTTGATAGCTTAAAGAGACATTTTTAAAATGAATATTTTGGATGTTTTCTGCAAGTTTTTCATCACCACCTTTAATTTGTGGTTCTAAATCAGTTAGATAAAAAGTTCTCTCACTAGCTGCTACTGCATTTTGCAATCTTGTATAAAGTGAAGAAAGTCTTTTAATAGGAGTATAAGCCATAAATAAAGCTGTAGTAAAGCTAAAAAAAGAACCTATGCTTAAACTTCCATCAATTACTTCTTTACCACCTATTATAATTACTATTGCAAAGCCAATTGAACCCATAGATTCCATTAAAGGGCTACTTAAAGCTTCAATTCTAATGCCTTTTAAGGAAAGTTTGCAAACTTCGCTATTAGTTTGGCTGAATTTTTGCATTTCATTTTTACCTGCATTAGAAGCTTTAATAAGTTCTATATTAGAAAAGATTTCACTTAATCTTGAAGTAAGATCAGAATTTTTTTCTTGAGTATTGCGTCCTATTTTTTTGATCTTTTTAGCAAAAATAGCAAGAGGGTAAATTGCTAAAGGTAAAATAACTAAAGCAAAAAAAGCAAGTTTTGGACTTTGATAAATTACCACACTTAAAAGTCCAATCGCGGTTAAACTTTCTCTTAAAATTTCAGGTATTATAGTAGAAACTATATTTTGTAAAGCTCCAATATCAGAAGTACATCTGCTGATTAATTCTCCACTTCTGTATTTATGAAAAAAGCTCATATCTAAGCGCAAAAGATTGCCAAGAACTAATTCTCTTAATCTTCTTAAAATATCTGTCCCAACATAAGATATATAATAAACTTGCATATAAGCACCAAGATTTTTTAAAGCATAAATTAAAACAACAAGCAAAGGCATATAATAAAGCAAATCAACATTTTTTTCTATAAAAATTTTATTTAAAATAGGCTCTATGATGTATGCACTAGCTGCCGTTCCACCACTAGTTAAAAGCATGCCAATAATAGCTAAAACAAAATAAAACCAATAATCTTTATAATAAGGCTTAAAGCGAGTAAAAACCTCTTTAAGCTTCATTTCTTTGTAATTTTTATCCATTTTTCTCCCATACCACACCATTTGGTGTATCCATTAAAAGAATATTCTCTTTAGCTAAATCATCACGAATTTGATCTGCTAAGGCATAGTTTTTTTCTTGCTTTGCCTTGTTGCGTAGAGCGATTTTTTCTTCTATTTCCTGACATTTTTCTTCACTAATGCCAAATTGAAAATATTTTATAGTATCCATAAAACCTATACCAAAAATAAAAGCGAGTTCTTTTAAGGTTTTTTCTAATTGTATTTTATAAGCTTTGTCTTTTAGGTTTTGATCTAAGTAAATATTACTTTCATTGATAAACTCATCAAGTAAAGCCAAGGCTTTAGAGGCATTTAAATCATCATTTAAAACTTCTAAGATATTTTTAGCTACTTCACTTTCTATGGTAGTTTTTTCATCTATAAAAGCATTTAAATTTAAGCGTTTTTTTAAACGGTAAAATTTATCAAGTCTTTTTTTAGCAGCTTGTAAGTCTTCTAAAGCGTAGTTAAAATGTGCTCTATAATGCACACTTAAAAGATAAAATCTCAAAACCTCTCCACTAAAAAGCTTTAAAGAATCTTTTAGAAAAAAGCTGTTTCCTAAGCTTTTGCTCATTTTTTCACCATTAATTTGCACAAAGCCATTATGCAGCCAAAAATTAGCCAGCTCATGATTGTTTTTACAACGACATTGACAAGCTTCATTTTCATGATGAGGAAAAAGTAAGTCTATGCCTCCTGCATGAATGTCAAGTTTATCTTTAAAAATACTTTCTATCATCACAACACATTCTGTGTGCCAGCCTGGTCTTCCTTTGCCAAAACTTGCAGGATAAAATTTTTCATCAAATTTCCATAAAACAAAATCGCTATCATTTTTTTTAGCCACGCTTTCTTCTAAGCGTGATTGATTATCTTCTAAATTTCTTTTAGAGATATAAAAGTATTTATCATCTTTGCTGGTATCAAAATAAATCCCATCTTCAAGTTTATAAGCTAGGTTTAACTCTAAAAGCTTTTCTATATATATAATCATTTGCTCAATATAAGCTGTGGCCTTTGGCTTAAAGTTAGGTTCTAAGATATTAAGCGCTTGCATATCTTCTTCATATCTTTTAATATAAAAATTCGTAATTTCTTCTAAACTTTTACCACTTTCTTGTATTTTTTTTAAAATTTTATCATCAATATCAGTGTAATTTCTAGCAAAAATCACTTCATAATCACTTGCTAGTAAAACTCTTCTTAAAAAATCAAAACAAACACTACTTCTTGCATGTCCTAAATGTGCATCATCATATACAGTAGGCCCGCATAGATAAATGTTTGCTTTTTTTGCCTCATTTGGGATAAATTCACATTTTTTCTTTAAAACACTATCAAAAAAAACCATTAAAATAAACCTTTAAAAAAATGATAAATTTCAATTAAAAATTGTATTAAAATATCTTTAATTTCAAATAAGCTTAGAGCAAATAAACTTAAAAATACTATACTAATAAGCCAAAATTTAATCCTAAAAATACCCCAAAGATTTTTAAAGCCAAATTCTTTTATATTGGCATATAATAAATAAAAAGCACTAATAGATGAAGCTAATGCAATGCCTAAGCTCTTATAAGCTTCTTCTTTGATAAGTAAAATAATCACTATACTAAAAAATGCTGATATAAAAAGTGTTTTAAAGGCTATTACAGCGGCTATTTTTTGTTTAAATTTAGCATAAAGCCATAAAGAAAAAAGTTTTTGCAAACCAAAAGGTAAAAGTCCTAAAAGATAAGCTTGTAATAAAAATGCAGTGATTTTTGTATCTTCTTGATTAAAATTTCCTCTTTGAAATAAAAACTCTACAATTTCTTTAGCTAAAATAATCCCTACTATGCTAGCTAAAATCAAAAGCACGCTTAAATATTCAAAAGCTTTTTGCATAAAAGCTAAGGCTTTTTGTTCTTCATTTGCTTTTAAATGTCTTAGTATTTTTGGAAAGCTTACTTGACTTAGAGCGATTGCAAAAAGAGCTAAAGGAAGCTGAAAAACTCTGTTAGAATAATACAAATACGAAATACTTCCAGCCATTAAAAAACTAGCTATAGTAGTATCTAATAATGAACTAATTTGATTTGCCGAAGAGCCTAAAAGTCCATGGGTAAAAGTAGAATGAAATTTATCTAAATTGGTCTTTGTTTTTTTAAGTTTTATGCTTAAATACATGCTTTTTAAAATTCTAGTATTTTTTAAAGCAAAAATATGCCATATAAGTTGAGCTAAACCACTTAAGACAGTCGCATATGAAAAATAATACAAGGCCTCTAAAGGCTCATCTTGATTGACAAAAAAACCTGCAATCACAACAAAAAGATTAAAAAATGAAGCAGAAAAAGAAGTGATGAAAAAATTTTGTTTATAATTTAATAAAGAGCCTAAAAAAGTTACCAAAAAAATAAAAAACAAATACCAAAAATTAATAGAAACCAAAGGCGCAGCCAAGATAATTGTTTCTTTATTAAAGCCAAAAGCAAAAATCTTTGTAAAAAATTCAGCAAAAAAACTCACTAAAATACAGGTTAAAAACACTATAATACTAAATTGCAATAAAACATTTATACAAAAAGCACCTTTTTTACTTGCTTTTAAAAAACTTGGTAAAAAAGCTTGTCCAAAGGCCCCTTCTGCAAAAATTCTTCTAAAAAAAGCAGGCATTTTTAAAGCCACAAAGAAAATATCGCTATAAATTCCAGCTCCTAAGTACAAAGCTAAAACAATATCTCTTAAAACGCCCATAATTCTAGAAAATAAAATTCCTAAGGCATTGATGATGAAATTTTTAAAAACAATATTTTTTCTCATTAGTTTTCATTCTTTAAACATTAGTTTGAGTATTATAAAATTTTTAATAGAGCTAATTTTAACTAAATTTTGATTTTATTTTTGCTAAAATCAAAATTTTATATATAATAAGGAAGCTTAAGCTATGGAAGAAAAGAAAATTTTATACACTAAAGACCCTTATAGAGAGCTTTTAATATTTGCTTCTGAAAATAAATGTGAAGTTGATGAACTTGATTTTAGGTTGTTAAGTTTTAGTACTTCTTATACTTATGATAATCAAGAATGGATAAAAGTTAATGAAAAAGAATTGAAAATTTTTGAAGAAGATGAGAAATTTTTAAATCATGAATTAAATATAGAACAAGAATATAAAATAGAAATTTATTTTAAAAAATTTGCACGCATTTCAACTTTTGAAGTTAGTTTACATACTAACGAGCTTTGTACTTTATTAAAAGCCAGCGTTAGAGCTAGTGAAACTATTACTTTTCATGATAAATTAGCACTAGAGCTTTTAGAAGCTATTTATAAAGTGATGATAAAAGAAAAATATTTGCTTGGGCTTAGAATTTTTGATTTTAAAAAGCAAATTATTGATTTTAATGCTAAGGTTAAAGAGAAGCAAAAATTTGATTTTGAAGTTGAATTTGAAGTATGTAAAGGAATTAATCCGCAAGAGCCTACAAATGAAGAAATAAAATATCATTATTTAGAAAATCTAAAAAAGTATAATGATGTGATGAATAGAAACTATGTAGCACCTATAGGAAAAGATGAGGTGGCTATTGAGAGAATCAAGCCAAAAGAGGGTAGCGATGGCAAGGATTTAAGATTTAAAATTTTAAAAGCACTTCCACCAAAAATAAATAAAGAAAAAGTTGTTTGTTCTGATAAATTTGAAGTTAAAGAAGATGATGAGAGTATAAAATATATTGCTAAAAAAGATGGTTTTATTATACAAAGAAAATCCATTTATGAGATAGAAAATTATTTAGAATTTAGTAAAGTTGATTTTAAAAGTACAGGTTCTATTTGGGCGGGTTTTGATAAGCAAGTTATTATTGTGATTAAAAATACAAACACTCTAGAAGATGCAATAGGTCCTAGAATTACTGTTGAGGCTCAGGAATTAGAAGTTACTGGTAATATGGCTCAAGATTCTGTTTTAAGAGGTAAAAAAATAATTCTTAAAGGCAATATGCATCATAAAAGCACTATCATAGGACAAAAGGTTGAGGTTAATATCTTAAGAGGATATTGTGAGGCTGAGGAGGTTTTTGCTGAAACTTTGGAAAATGGCTCTATCAAGGCTAAAAAAGTAAATATTAAAAAGGCTATGGGTGGAGAGATTATTGCTGATGAAATTTACATACAAGAACTCGGCGGAAATTGTTTATGTAGTGCTAAAAGTTTAATCCATGTTGAAAAAATTCAAGGCAGTGGAAATAAATTTATAATTCAAGATCTTAAAGCTTTTGGAGAAGAAAAAAGCGGAGAAGAGATACTAATACATGTTGATGGATTGAAAAAAGAACAAGAAAATTTAGCTAAAGAAATAGAAGAGACTAAACACACAATCAATATAAGTAAAGACTCCATACGAATTTTACAGCAAAAAGTAAAAGAATTAATGAGTGCAAAAAGAGCTATACCGCAAGCTTATAAAGCTACTATTAAAGATTTTAATCAAAAGATTGAAAATCTAAGTATTTTTGCCAATAAAATAGAATCTTTAAAAGAAGAAGAAAAAGCAAATATGGAAAAGCTTAAGAAAATTCAAGAAAAACTTTTAAAATCTAAGATTATTAATAAAAGTGGAAAATGGATGGATTTAAATGAAATTAAATTCATTTTGTTAAATCCTAGAAAAGAATTAAGCTATTATCCTCATGATGAAGAAAAAATTCAATGTTTTGAGCTTCAAAAAATTAATACAGAAAATGAGATGGAACTTTTTGAAATTCGTGCTATTAGTAATTACAAGGAAGAAACTAAATGATAGTGGCAATTGAAGGAATAGTGAGTAAAAAAGAACCTACTTTTGTAGTTTTGAAAACTTCAAGTGGGGTAAGTTATGGTGTTTTTGTTTCGCTTTTTTGCTCAAGTAATTTTGAAAAAGATCAAAAGATTGAGTTTTTAATCACACAAATTATCAAAGAAGACTCTCATAAATTATATGGATTTTTAGATATAAATGAGCAAAAAATGTTTGAATTATTAATCAAAATTAGTGGTATAGGAGCAACTACTGCTATGGCACTTTGCTCAAGCTTAGATACTAATACTTTTTATGCGGCTTTACAAAATGGCGATGAGAATGTATTTAAAAAAGTTCCTGGTATTGGTCCAAAAAGTGCAAAAAGAATTATAGCTGAGTTAAGTGATGCAAAAATCAATATAGAAAATTCTAATCAAGACCAAGCACAAGCTTTGGCAGCTTTACTTTCACTTGGTTTTAAACAAGAAAATATTTTAAAGGTTTTAAGAACTTGTGAGAGTAAAAATACTAGTGAGCTTATTAAAGAGGCTTTGAAAAAATTAGCATAATAAAAGGAAAAATATAATGATATATGGTGTAATTTTTGGTGCAAATTCTTATGAGCATGAAATTAGCATTGTAAGTGCTGTGGTATTAAAAAAAGTACTTAAAGCACAAAAAAAATTTATATTTTGTGATAAAAATAAGGAATTTTTTCTTATAGATGAAGAAAAAATGAATGCAAAAACTTTTAGCAGCGGTGCTTATAAAAAAGAAAAAGCCTTGGTGCTAAAGCAGGGTGGGTTTTTTATAAAAACTATGTTAGGTGAGAAAAAACTTGACATTGATATAGCGATAAATATCATACATGGAAAAGATGGTGAAGATGGCAAAATAGCTGCTTTGTTTGATTTTTATGGTATAAAATACATAGGCCCACGCATAGAAGCTAGTGTTTTATCTTTTAATAAGGTTTTAACTAAACTTTATGCACAAAGCGTAGGGGTGAAAACACTTGATTATAAGGTTTTAAATTTGCATAAAGAGCAAAATGTATCTTTGGATTTTCCTTGTATTTTAAAGCCTGCAAGATTAGGTAGTAGTATAGGTATAAGCATAGTTAAAGATGAAAGCGAGCTTAAGTATGCCAAAGATGTTGCTTTTGAATTTGATGAGGATGTTGTGATAGAACAATTTGTAAGTAATATTAAAGAATATAACTTAGCAGGTTGTATGATAGATGAAAAAATGGAATTTTCTATTATTGAAGAGCCTAGAAAAAATGAAATTTTAGATTTTGAACAAAAATATTTAGGTTTTTCAGAAAGTTCTAAAGTAAGTGAAGCAAAGATTAGTGAAGAATTAAAACAAAAATTAAGGGATAATTTTACTAGAATTTATAATCCTTTATTTAAAGGAGCTTTGATTCGCTGTGATTTTTTTGTGATAGATGATGAGGTTTATTTAAATGAGATCAATCCAAATCCAGGATCTTTAGCAAATTATTTATTTGAAGATTTTACTAATGTAATTAATAGTCTAGCTAAAAATATAGAATTTGAAAAGCAAATTAAGATTGATTATGCTTTTATTCATAGTATTAATGGACAAAAAGGTAAGCTATAACCATGGCTACTTTTAGCAAAGATGAAATTTATACTGCAACTGAAGTGGTAAGAAATTTCAGCACTATGCTTGAAAAAACAAAAAAAAGTGAAAATGGTAGAGTGGTGATTGTAAAAAACAATAAATTTGAAGCTGTACTTTTGAACTTTGAAGAATATGAGCGTTTAAATGAAGCTGTGATGCTTTTAGAAAAGATTTACAAAGATAAAAAAGGCTAGAAATGGCAAAAACTAGAGTATATTCTAATGGGTATTTTTATAATTTAAGTTATGAAATCATCAATCCAAAATGCGAAAAAACAATTCTTGTTTTGCATGGTTGGGGTGCTAATAAAGAGCTTATGAAGCAAGCTTTTGAAAAGCCTTTGAGTGATTTTAAGCAAATTTATTTAGATTTACCTGGTTTTGGAAATTCAAGTATAGACGCACCTATGGATTCTTATGCTTATGCAAAGGTTGTAGAAGACTTTTTAACTACAATTGAGCAAAAAACAGATTACTTAATGGGGCATTCTTTTGGCGGAAAAGTTGCGACTA
Source organism: Campylobacter sp. IFREMER_LSEM_CL1085 (assembly GCF_025772235.1). Taxonomy (NCBI): domain Bacteria; kingdom Pseudomonadati; phylum Campylobacterota; class Epsilonproteobacteria; order Campylobacterales; family Campylobacteraceae; genus Campylobacter; species Campylobacter sp. IFREMER_LSEM_CL1085. The sequence continues at coordinate 20,493 of NZ_JAKMRU010000009.1, forward strand.
TTATGTGCCAAAATGCTAATTTTCAAGGTTTGATTTTGCTTTCTAGTGCAGGCGTGGTCTTACCAAAAAGTTTTAAAGTGAAGTTTAAAATAGCCTTGTTTAAAATTTTGAAAAATCTCCCTTATGGGGATTTTTGGAGGAAATTTTTTATTAGTAAAGACGCTCAAGGCATGAATGAAGTGATGTATGAAACCTTTAAAAAGGTTGTTAATGAAAATTTAGAAAATGAATTTCAAAAGCTTAAAAACCCTATTTTGATTTTTTGGGGTAATGAAGATAAGGCTACACCTTTAAAAAGCGGAGCAATTATCCATTCTTTAGCACAAAAAGGGAAATTTTTTGCATTAGATGGGGATCATTTTTTCTTTTTAAAACATGCTGATTTTATAAATGAAAAAATACATGAGGAATTTTTTAAAAATGATTAGTATGATAGCTTTTTTAAGTTTAAATTTTTTACTTGGATTTTATCTGATTTTAGCCTTACAATGGTACTCTTATAAATTTTCACGCATAATTTTACACTTTCCCAAACCTTTATGGCATTTGTATTTTTTAATAATTCCTTATTTTGCTTTTGTATTTTCTTTATATAGTGGAAATTTTTATTTATATTTTATAGTTTTTGCTCTATCTTTACTATATGGTGGATATTTATATAAAAATTTAGATAAAAAGTTAGTTTTTACTGCTAGGATTAAGCGTTATTTTTTATTTTTGTCGCTTTTTAGCTTGATATTTATACCATTTTTTTGGATCGGTTTAGAAGCTTTAGTAGTTACATTTTTATTAAGCTTTTTTGTGGAAAAAATTAATCAGAAAAGTTTTATAAAAAAAGCAAGTAAAAAGATTTGTGATAATCCAAATTTAAAAATTATTCTAATAACTGCAAGTTTTGGAAAAACAAGTATAAAAAATTTTTTATACGAACTTTTAAAAGATGAGTTTAAGTGCTATAAGACTCCAAGAAGTGTTAATACTTTTATGGGTATAGTAAAAGATATCAATGAAAATTTGGAAAATAATACTGAAATTTATATCGTAGAAGCTGGTGCAAGAGAGCAAAATGATATTTTAGAAATTACAGAGTTTTTAAATCCTCAAATTTGCATAGTAGGTGAGATTGGTTTGGCGCATTTGGAATATTTTAAAACTCAAGATAATATCCGCAAAGCTAAGTTGCAAGCTTTAAAATCCAAGCGTTTGGAAAAATACTTTTTACACTCAAGCACCTTATATGAAAATGAATTTTATGATGAGTATTTAAGTGATGTTAGGGCAAGTTTGGAAGGATTGGATTTTAAAATAAGATTAGATGATAGTATTTATGACTTTCATGCAAATTTACTAGGTGCTTTTAATGCTTATAATATTAGCGTGTGTATTTTGCTTGCATATTATTTAGGAATTAAAATAGAAAATATTACAAAAAGCGTATCGAATTTAAAGGCAGTAGAACATCGCTTGCAAGTGATTTCTAAAGAGCCTAAATTTATCATAGATGATGGCTTTAATGGAAATTTTAAGGGTATGAGTCAAAGCTATGAGCTTTGTAAAAGCTATCAAGGAAGAAGAGTTTTGGTAACTCCTGGTATAGTTGAAGTTAATGAAGAAGAAAATATAAAATTATGTAAAATTATTAATGAATGTTTTGATTTTGTGATTATTACTTCAGAGACTAATAGTGTGATTTTACAAAAACATATCACATTAGATTTTTATGTATTGAAAGAAAAATCTCAACTTGTGCAAACTTTATCAAGATTAACTCAAAATGGGGATTTGATTTTATTTTCCAATGATGCACCAAGTTTTATGTAAAACCATTTAGCTTATTAAAAAGGCCAAATGGTCTCCATAAATTTTGTCCCCCAAGGCTTGCGTGTAGATTTGTCTATATCGCCTTCAGTTTTATAAAGAATTTTTGCATCAGCTATATATTTACTATCTATCATATTATCTTGAGAAATATCATAAGGTCTTATAACCCCGCTTAGTTGAATGATTTGTTTTTCTCCATTGATTAAAAGCTCACGACTTCCTTCTATAAAATAATTTCCATTAGATAAAACCTTAATTACTCTAGCAGAAATTGTAGTTTGGAAATTTTCACTTCTAGTTTGGCTTCCTGTGCCTTGATATTGTGAAGTACTTGCTGTGGTATAGCCTATATTTGTATAGTCATTAACAAAATCTCTAACTTTGCTAAGTCCGGCACCTGTAGTTATTTGTCCACCGCCTAAATTTACATTGTTGTTTTTGCTTGTAGATTTAGAGCCTTGTGAATTTTGTGTAGCATTTTCTCTAATGACTACGGTTACCAAGTCATTTACATTCATTGCTTTTTTATCAGAAAATAAAGGGTTATCTCCTTTACCAAACAGCGATCCAGGATTGCTTTGAGTATTATGATTTTGCTTAGGAGCTAGTTCTTCTACATAAGTAGGTGGTTTCATATTAATATGTGGATCAACTGTGGCACTACAGCCAAACATTACAAAAGGTAACAAGTAAAAATTAACATTTTTAAATTTCATAGCTTTATAACCTTATATTATTATGATGAATTTTAAAATAATTATATTATAAAAAACAATTATTTTGTTAAATAAAGAGGAAAAAATGAAATCTATGTTTTTGTTAAACTGCATTGATGAAAAATTTTTGCAGCAGTGTTTAGAAAAGGTACGAGGTAAAATAGCTTTTTACTTTCCTGTTTTTTGTGAAAAAAATAAAGAAAAAGTTACTTCATTTTGCACAAAAAGAAATCTTAAAATAGATTTTTTTAGTAGTTTTGAAAAAAATGAGTATCAAGGTAAATTCACTCAAAATTTAAATGATTTTTTTAAAAAGATTATTGAAGATTTTGAGAAAACAAAAAAAGAAAATGATTTTACTATAGTAGTTGGAGTAGATGATTTTGGCTTGATGGGGGATTTAAGTTTAAATATAGCCTTAGCTAAAGAGCTAAACGCTCCATTGTATGCAAAAAGTCAAGATGAAAATTATACTATGTTAAATTTTTTACTAAGCCAAAAGCTTAGCGACTTTGTTTTGTTAAAAGAAAATGAAGATTTTACTCAAGATTTATTACAAGAATATACTTATAAAACTCAGGCAAGATTTTCTTATGAGCTTTTTGAAAAAGCAAAAGCAGATAAAAAAATAGTAGTTTTACCTGAAAGTTTTGATGAAAGAGTATTAAAAGCTAGTGAATTTTTAATACAAAATGAAATTGTTGATTTGATTTTGCTAGGTGATAGCAATGAAATTTGTGCGAAAGCTAATAGTTTAAATATCAATATCGATGGTGTGCGTATTATAAATCCTAAAAATTCTCAATATAATGAAGAATTTGAAGAACTTTTATATGAAGCTAGAAAAAGTAAAGGTATGAGTAAAGAAGAAGCTAAAAAACTCGTGCAAGATAAAACTTATTTTGCGACTTTACTTGTACATACTCAAAAAGCCCATGCTATGGTAAGTGGTGCAAGTACAACTACTGCTGAAACTATTCGTCCTGCTTTGCAAATTATCAAAACAAAACCTGATGTGAGTTTGGTTTCTGGTATGTTTTTTATGTCTTTAGAAGATAAGGTTTTGGTTTTTGCTGATTGCGCTGTTATGCCAAATCCAACCCCTGAACAACTTGCTGAAATTGCTTATGTGAGTGCAAATAGTGCTAAGGCTTTTGGACTTGAATCTAAAGTGGCTTTACTTTCATATTCTAGTGGAGATAGTGGGAGCGGGGTTAGCGTGGATGCAATTAAAGAAGCTACTAAAATAGCTAAAGAAAAATATCCTCAACTTGAGCTAGAAGGTCCTATACAATTTGATGCAGCATATGATATGCTAACAGCAAAAAGTAAAATGCCAAATTCTAAAGTAGCAGGAAAGGCAAATGTATATGTGTTTCCTGATTTAAATGCGGCAAATATTTGCTATAAAGCAGTGCAAAGAACAGCAAATTCTTTAGCTATTGGCCCGATTTTACAAGGTCTTAAAAAGCCAATTAATGATTTAAGTAGAGGTTGCTTGGTGGAAGATATTGTTAATACTGTGATTTTAAGTGCTATTCAAGCACAAGAATAAGGAGAAAAATGAAAATATTAGTTTTAAATTCAGGTTCATCTTCAATTAAATTTAAGCTTTTTGAAAAAGATGAAGCCCTAGCATCTGGTTTAGTGGAAAAAATAGGCGAGCAAAGCTCTAAAATAGAACTAAAAGATCTAAAAAGTGGTCAAAAATACCAAAAAGAATTAGCAATTAAAGATCATGAGCAAGGTATTGAATTAGTAAATGAATTATTTGCTCAAAGTGGAATTTTACATGATTTAAATGAGCTTGATGGGTGTGGACATAGGATAGTTCATGGAGGTCCAAATTTAACTAAACATTGTTTAGTAGATGATGAAATTTTAAAAGAAATTGATAGGGTTTCTCATATAGCACCTTTACATAATCCTGCACATTTAATAGGTATTAAAACTATGATAAAAGCAGCTCCAAAAGTTCCCAATGTGACAGTTTTTGACACAGCTTTTCATCAAAGCATGCCTGATTATGCTTATATGTATGCTTTGCCTTATGAGTTTTATGAAAAACACCAAGTTAGAAAATACGGCTTTCACGGTACTTCACATTCTTATGTAAGTAAACAAGCTGCACATATACTTGATAAAAATATTAATGAATTTAATGCAATTAGTGCTCACCTTGGAAATGGTGCGAGTGTTTGTGCTATAGAAAATGGAAAATGCGTAGATACTTCTATGGGTTTTACTCCACTAGAAGGTTTGATTATGGGAACTAGATGTGGTGATATTGATCCTGCTGTATTGCCATTTTTAGCAAAAGAATTAAATTTAAATCCATCTGATTTAGATACTATAATGAATAAAAAAAGTGGTGTTTATGGAATTTGTGGGTTTAATGATTTTAGAGATATTGAAGCGCAAATTGAAGAAAATAACGAAAAAGCAAGACTTGCTCTTGATATGTTTTGTTATCGTTTGAGTAAATATATTGGCTCATATTTTGCGATTTTACCTAGAGTCGATGCGTTGATTTTTACAGCTGGCATTGGAGAAAATGATAATATTGTTAGAGCAAAAGTTTGTCAAAGACTAGCGCATTTGGGATTTGATATAGATTTAGATAAAAATACACAACTTAGAAATGGTGAGATTAGTAAAAAAGACTCTAAAATTAAAATTTTAATTGTTCCAACAGAAGAAGAATTAGAAATAGCTAAAATTACCACAGAACTTATTAAAAAATAAATAACCTTGAGTTTTAAACTCAAGGTTTGTTTTAAAATGCAGGAACTACGGCACCTTGGTATTTTTCATTGATAAAATCTTTTACTTTTTGACTTTGCAAAGCCTTTATTAAAGCTTTGATTTTAGGATTATCTTTATTATCTTGTGTAGTTACTAAGATATTTGCATAAGGACTTTCTTTACTTTCTATTAAAATAGAATCTTTTACAGGATTTAAATTTGCCGATAAAGCATAGTTTGAATTAATCACTGCAAAATCAACATCATCTAAAGCTCTTGGAAGTTGTGCTGCTTTTAACTCTTTAAATTTGATATTTTTTGGATTATCTTTAATATCAAGTGGAGTTTTTAATGCGATATTTTTAAAACTAACTAGTTTAGTACTAGCGATAATATCTAAAGCTCTGCTTTCATTTGTCGGATCATTTGGTACAGCTATAGTAGCATTTTGTGGAAGATCTTGGATATTTTTATATTTTTTAGAATAAACAGCCATTGGTTCGATGTGAACTTTTGCAACGCTAATTAATTTTGTGCCTTTATTGGCATTAAACTCATCCAAATAAGGTTGGTGTTGGAAGAAATTCGCATCAAGTTCTTTACTATCTGTACTAAGATTTGGTAAAACATAGTCATTAAATTCTTTAATTTCTAATGTGTAACCTTCTTTTTTTAATAAATCTTTAGTTTGTTCTAAAATTTCAGCATGAGGAACAGGTGTTGCACCTACAGTGATAACTTCATTAGCAAATAAACTTGCACCTAAAATTGTGCTTACAGCGAGCAATTTTAACAATTTCATATTAACTCCTTTTTTATAGTTTTTTAAAATGTTTGATTATATTGTAAAAATATTAATAAGATGAGAAAAGTTTTATTTTTGTTTGTTTTTATATTCTTTAGAAAAGCATTTAAGTTCTTTTATAAATTTTATATAACCACCTTTATACCAACTTTTTTGAGCATTAATAAGGGCTTTTCCAATTTTATAAGAATAAGTATTTTGATTTTTAATACCTTCGCTTTTGTAATCATCATAGCTTGATAAAGGTGGAAGTTTAAGGTAAGGTTTTGTTTTCAAATCTTTTTGGTATTGTTTAGCTAGTTTTGTGTGTTTGTAATAAATCTTTAGTAGAGTAAAAGGTAAAAAAGGAATTTTTTTCTTATTCTTAGCACACTCTATAAAGGCATAACCTAGTTTGTATGATAAATGATATCTTGTGCGTTGGATGGATTGCTTGTTGTCTTTGTGAAAAGAGCCTATATATTTACTTCCTCCAAATTTTAACCATTTTTCATAATATTCTTGCCATTTAGGCCATGTTTGATTGCAAAATTTACTATTCCAAAAACGACTGTTGGTGCCACAAGCATGAACTATAGAAGCATTTTGTGTAAGATTTGTAAGGTAATGAGTACTTCCCGTATATTTGTCTTTTAAATCTTTGACTTTAAAGTGATTTTCATAAACCATTAAGGAAAAAATTCCTTGATCTTGCCAATTTTTAGTATTTTGTGAAAGATAATTATAAATGAATTGATAACACTGTAAAGGATTTGGTATAAGATCGTTAAAGACTAAAATTCCTGTTTGATATACACGCTTATTGAAATATTTTTTTTCTAAAGGCAGTGCTGTGTGAATTAATGTTTTACCTAATCTTGCACCAAAATGATATTTTCTAGCTCTTAATTTACTAAGTTCATCTATACTTTTTAAAAGTAAAACATCAAAATCAAGATAGATAATACTTTCGCATTCATCTAAAAACTTAAAAGCTTCAAATCTTGCAAAAGCCATATGCGTCCATCTTTTTAAGAAAAATAAATTATTAATATCGTTTTGATTTTTATCAAGAGTGGTTAAAAAATCTTCTTGGGTAAAAAGAATAAATTTAATTGTTTTATTTTTAACAATTTTTTGCATGATATTTTGATCATTCAAGCTAAAACCATCATGTAAAATATAAAATATATCTACCTTTTCGCCCATAACATCCATGATGTTAATGAGCAAGGTTCCTATGGTAAAACTTGAATTTTTAGTCGCTGCTAGTAAGATACCAAGTTTATGTTTCATTGTTTATCTTTTGGTGATTTTATAAAGAATATTTCCTATAAATTGTATGATTTGAACTAAAACAATTAAAACCACAACAGTTTGAATCATAATATCAGTTCTAAAGCGCTCATAACCATAGCGAATGGCCACATCACCTAAACCACCACCACCAACAGTTCCTGCCATAGCAGAAAAACCAATAACAATAATCAAAATTAAAGTAATACCATTAATAATACTTGGTAAAGCCTCGCTAAACATAACTTTAAAGATAATTTGTGCTTTGCTAGCTCCATAAGATCTTGCTGCTTCAATGATAGCAGGATCAATTTCTTTAAAAGCACTTTCAATCATTTTGGCCAAATAAGGCGCAATTCCTATGGTAAGTGGTACTATGGTAGCAGTTGTTCCTATGCTAATACCAATGAGATATTTTGTAAAAGGACTTAAAACTACAATAAGTACTAAAAATGGAAAAGATCTTAAAATATTAATGATAAAATCAAGCACGCTATAAATGCTTTTGTTTTCACATAAGCCACCTTTATCAGTAATAGTAAGCACAATTGCAGGGATAAGCGCGATTAAAAAAGCTAAAAAAGTGGCTGTAAAACTCATATAAAGAGTTTCTAGTAATGCTGGATAAAGTATATTTTCAAAATTTCTCAAAATTGTTTCTAAGTTCATTACACAAGCTCCCAAATAACGCCATTTTCTTGTAAATAATTTAAAACTCTTTCTTGATCTTTAGCTTCTATATTGATCACCAAATTTCCTAAAGCATTGTTGTTTAGTTTTTCTATCTTACCCCAAACTATATTAAAATCAATATTTAAACTTCTAGCCATATGAGTGATAATGCTTTGATTTGCTTTTTCTTTACAAAAATATAAACGCACATTAACTCCATTTAGTGGTAAAAAATCACTCTCACCTAAGAATTCACGCATTTTTTCACTTGGCTTTAAGAATAAATCCTCGATTTTCCCTTGACCTATAATTTGTCCATGCTCTAGCAATACAGCCTTTTGTGCTATTTGTTTTACTGCTTCCATTTCATGAGTTACTAATACTACACTGATGTTAAATTCTTGATTGATTGTGGCAATAAGTTCTAAAATGTTATTTGTAGTATTTGGATCAAGTGCAGAAGTAGCTTCATCGCTTAGTAAAATTTTAGGATTTAAAGCAAGGGCTCTAGCTATGGCCACTCTTTGTTTTTGCCCACCACTTAGCTCATTTGGATAAGCTTTGCTTTTAGCTAAAAGTCCCACAAGATCTAAAAGTTCATTAACTCTTTTTTGAATTGTGCTTTTGTCAAAATTATGAATTTCTAAAGGCATAGCTACATTTTCAAATACATTTTTTCTACTCATAAGTGCAAAATGCTGAAAAATCATCCCTATATCTTTTCTAAATACTCTTAACTCTTTTTCTTTTAAAGTAGCTATTTCTTTACCAAAAACTTCCACACTACCACTTTGATAATTTTCTAAACCATTAATACATCTTAGCAAAGTTGATTTTCCTGCCCCGCTGTGTCCAACAAGAGCATAAATTTCCCCTTCTTTAACTTCTAAAGAAACATCATTTATAACTAATTCTTTGCCATAATATTTTTTAAGATTTTGTATTTTTATCACTTATTAGCCTTCTAAATTAGAAATTTCATCATTGATTTTTTCAAGTTGAGTTTTAATGCTTTCAAGTTGAGTTTTATTTTGCTCAACAACCGTAGCCGGTGCATTAGAGATAAATTTTTCATTTTTCATCATAGCATCTAGCTTGTTAAATTCTTTTTCAAGTTTTGTTTTTTGACTATTAAGCCTATTTAAAACACCGCTTAAATCAAGATCTTGAGTTGGTATAAATACTTCTAAATTCTCGCTTACATCTCTAATGGATTTTTCTAAATTTGTATTGATAAACTCGATGTTTTCACATTTTGCAAGTGTTGAGATGAAATTAGTGTAATTTTTTAACTCACCCATTAAGCTCTCATCGTTTAATTTTATACAAGCTTTTTGAATTTTTGCATTTGCAAGCTCTACTAGGGTTTTTGCACGGCGTAAACTCACTATGCTTTCTATAATGATATTGAATAATTTTTCTATTTTTTCATTTCTAGAATTAAATTTAGGATATTTTGAAATCATTATAGAATCATGAGTTTGGATAGAAGTTTTACTTAACTCATGGTATAAATACTCACTAATAAATGGCATAAAAGGATTTAAAAGTTTTAATGCTTCTTTAAAAATACTTCCAAGTTCTTTTATACTTGATTTTTCAGCCTTGCTAAGTTCAATCCCCCAATCACAAAATTCATCCCAGAAAAATCTATACAAAGTATTTGCCGCATCATTAAAGCGGTAGTTGTCTAAATTTTCTCTTGTTTCTTTTACGCATACTTCAAAACGAGATAGCATGTATTTTGCTAAGTTAGTTTGAATTTTACTTTTATCTAAATCTTCAAATTTTTCTTCATTTAAGAGTAAAAATTTACTTGCGTTATAAAGCTTATTGGTAAAATTTCTAACTTGTATGAGTTTGTCATTGCTTAACTTTATATCTCTACCTTGGATAGCTAAAAGAGCAAGAGTAAAACGCAAGATATCAGCGCTGTATTCATCCACGCTTTGCACAGGATCAATGACATTACCTAAAGACTTGCTCATTTTTCTACCTTGTTCATCTTTAACCAAAGCATGCAAATATATATCTTTAAAAGGAAGTTCACCTAAGGCATTAGTGCTTTGAAACATCATTCTAGCAACCCAGAAAAATAAAATATCAAAACCAGTGATTAATAAAGAATTTGGATAAAAATCTTTTAAATCATCTTCATGCCAAAGTGTGTTTTTACCCCAGTCTTTATTACCCCAACCTAAAGTACTCATAGCCCAAAGACCTGAAGAAAACCAAGTATCTAAAACATCAGGGTCTTGTTTGAAATTAGTGCTTTGGCATTTTGGACATTGACTTGGAGTTTCTTCGCTTGCCCATTCATGAGAGCATTCACAGTAATACACAGGAATTTGATGACCCCACCAAAGTTGTCTTGAAATACACCAATCTTTTAAATCCCTCATCCAAGCATTAAAACTATTAATCCAATGTGCAGGGTAGAATTTGCTTCCACCAAGATTAACTTTTTCTATGCTTTCTTTTGCGATTTCATTTTTTACAAACCATTGTTTAGAAATGTAAGGTTCAACTACATTTTTACAACGATAACAATATCCTACTTGATTAGTATAATCTTCTATTTTTTCAACAAAACCTTTTTCTTGTAATTCTTTTATAATAATATTTCTTGCTTCTAATCTTTCTAAGCCTTTAAAATGCAAGCAATGTTCATTTAAAATACCTTTTTCATCAAAGATGGTAATAAATTCAAGTTTATGTCTTAAGCCTACTTCATAGTCATTATGATCATGTGCTGGGGTTACTTTCACAAAGCCTGTACCAAATTCCATATCCACATGCTCATCAGCAATAATAGGAATTTTTCTATCTATTAAAGGTAAAATGACATTTTTGCCTATTAAGTGTTTAAATCTTTCATCGCTTGGATTAACCATCACAGCACTATCACCAAAATAAGTTTCTGGTCTTGTGGTGGCTACTACGATATATTCTTGAGAATTTTCTAAGAAATATTTTAAATAATATAATTTTCCTTTATTTTCTTTGTGTTCTACTTCTATATCGCTTAATGCTCCATCATGAGTGCACCAATTTACCATGTAATTTCCACGCACAATAAGCTTTTTATCATAAAGATCCACAAAGGCTTTTTTTACTGCATTTACTAAACCTTCATCCATAGTAAAACGCAAACGACTCCAAGCGGGAGTGATACCCAAAATTCGCATTTGCTTAACTATGGTACCACCGCTTTGCTCTTTCCATTCCCATACCTTTTTTATAAATTCTTCTCTACCGAGTTCTTCTTTTTTAATGCCTTGAGCTAAAAGTTGTTTTTCTACAACATTTTGTGTTGCAATCCCTGCATGATCAAGTCCTGGCTGATAAAGAGTTTTGTAACCATCCATTCTTTTATAACGCGTTGTGATATCTTGTAGAGTACAAGTTAGAGCATGACCTATATGCAAAACACCTGTTACATTAGGTGGTGGCATCATAATACAAAAGTTTTTACCTTTTTCTTGAATTTTTTCATTACCATTGATTTCAAAATATCCGCGTTCTTCGCAAATTTTATAATATTCTTTTTCTAGTGATTTATCATACATAATTGCTACCTTGAGAATGAAAATAAATTGTTATGTTAGCTTAAAATTGTTAAAGAAGTTTTGAAATTTAGAAATTAGTTATAAAAACTAATTTCTACTTTACGATTATTTTGTCTTTGAGAATCAGACTTATCTTTAGTAGGATAGGTGTCTTTTCCCAAAGATTTTATTTCTATAACCTCAGTAAAACTAAAGAAATGTTTAGCCACATTCATTGCTCTATTTAATCCTATCATATAGTTTGCAAAAGTGCTACCTCTATCGTCTGCATAACCTTGAATTTTAACTCTTTTGAGTATATCTTCTCTTGCTAGATTTTGATTGATTTTTTCAAGTAGATTTTCATTGCTGTATTCACTATATCCATTTCTTTCAAATAAAAATTTTAAATCAGAAATTTTAACATCTACATAATTGTATTTTTTCTTATTTTTAGCAAAAACAATATCTTTATTATATATGCTTAGTTTCATATTGTCATTTGAAAGCATATCGATAAAAATCGTTAAATTATAATCTTGAGAATTAATTTTAACAGGATTGATCATTTCTTTTAACATATCAACCCTATAATCACTTAAACTTTTTCCATCCAATACATAAACTTTAACAAAATCATTACTTAATCTTGGTTCATATCTGCTAGTTTTACCTTTTGTAATGTATTCTTGCATAGTATTTTTATATTTTGTTGTTTTTTCTTTTTTTATGCTTGTTTGTTTGTTGTTTTCAACGAGAACTTTTTGTTCTTCTTGGGCTACTTTAGGAGTAATAGTTTCATTTTTAGAAACTTCAGCTATATTTGTTTGGGTTGTTGGCGCGACTTCTTGAGTGCTTGTATTTTCATCTATGATAGGATTATTTTGTACTGGAATTTCTTCTTTTAAAGACTCCGGATTTATTTGTTGTGATGGATAATAAGTATTATCACTTATATTATTTCTTTCTTGATTGTATTGAGTACTTGGCGGAGTGTAGCTTTGATAAGAACTACTTTTTTTATAATCATATACATAAGTATTTGAATCATCTTCAAAATACCACATATAAAAACCAATACTAGCGCCTATTAGCACCACAAAAGCTATACTAAAAGCAATAATACTTTTCATTTTTTATCCTTTGTGAAGTCCTCAAAAGGACTTTAATTATTTATAATTTTTAATAGAATTTTCTAAAATTTCACTTGCTTTTTCAATACCTGCAAATTCTTTTACTTTTACCCATTTGTTTGGCTCAAGCATTTTATATGTTTCAAAGAAATTTTTGATTTTATCTAGGCTTGCTTTTGGTAAATCATCTAAACATTTAATATTATCATATCTTGGATCTATTTTACTTACAGGAACAGCAAGTAATTTTTCATCCATACCACTTTCATCTTCCATTAATAATACCCCTATTAAACGACAAGGAATCACAGCTCCTGCTTGGATAGGATATTCATTTAATACTAAAACATCAATAGGATCGCGATCATCTGCAAGAGTATTTGGTATAAAACCATAGTTTGCTGGATAAAACATAGCTGAATACATCACGCGATCAACCATGATGGCTCCGCTTTCTTTGTCAAGTTCGTATTTAATGTTTGATCCATAAGGAATTTCAATAACTGCATTAAGTTTATTTGGTATTTCTCCAACTTTGATTTTGCTAATATCCATTTTTTATCCTTTATTTTAATAAATCATTGATTAAATTTTTCATATCAGCTACGATAGCTTCAATACTTCTTTCACCATTGATTACATGGTGGATATTTTCTTTAGTATAAAAATTTGTTATTTCTTCTAAAGGTCCTAAATAAACTTTCATTCTATTGTTAAAAACCTCTTCGTTATCATCAGCACCTCTAGCACGCCCTAAAACTCTTTCTCTAGCAACTTCTTCGCTAACTTTAACTTCTATCACACCTTTTAAAATTACTTCACTTTGATTTTTTAATACCTTATCAAACTCAAGCATTTGCTCAACACTTCTTGGATAACCATCTATTAATATAGTATTAGTTGGTGCATTTTTTAAAGCAGTGATGATAGTATTAACTACCACTTCCAAAGGAACCAAATTTCCTTTAGAAATAAAACTATCAATAGTCTTTCCAAGTTCGCTTCCACTAGCCACTTCTGCTCTTAGTAAATCACCTGTAGAATAATGAGTAATGCTTGCATCATCTGTAGCTATGATGCTTGCATCGGTTGTTTTACCACTACCTGGTGCACCTATGATTAAAAATAATTGTTTCATTTAGTATTCTCCCTTAATCTTATACCTAGTTCTCTCATTTGTTCATTGCTTACTTCGCTTGGAGCTTGAGTCATAAGACATTGCGCTCTTTGTGTTTTAGGAAATGCTATAACTTCTCTAATACTTGAAGATTTTGTTAAAAGCATGATAAGTCTATCAAGGCCTATTGCTATACCACCATGTGGTGGTGCTCCAAAACTTAATGCATCAAGTAAGAAGCCAAATTTCTTTCTTTGTTCTTCTTCATCAATATTTAAAAGCTTAAATACTTTTTGTTGGATAGGACTTTTGTGAATTCTTATACTACCACCACCTAATTCTACACCATTTAACACTACATCATGTGCAATAGAATTAATTTCTTCTAAGTCTTGCTCATCAATATTTTTTGGCATAGTAAATGGATGGTGCATTGCAGAATAGCTTCCATCATCATTTTGCTCAAACATAGGAAAATCAATAACCCACAAGAATTCTAATTTATCCTCATCGATAATTTTCATTTCATCAGCAAGGAATAATCTAAATCTGCCCATATAATCAAGCACAGTTTTTTTAATCCCTGCACCAAAAAATACCACATCACCAACTTCTAATTCACATCTTTGGATTAAAGCATTTAAGTCCTCTTCGCTAAAGAATTTACAAAGTGGACCTTTAGGACCATCTTCTTTCATTTGTATAAATGCAAGCCCTACTGCTCCAAATTTACGCACAAATTCTTCAAATCTTTGCATTTGGCGTTTAGAAAAAATTGTATCACCTTTTGGAACTCTTAAAGCTTTAATGCGATTTTTCTTCGTGTCTTTTGCAATATTTGCAAAAATTTCATTATTTGATTTTGCAAAAATATCAATCACATCAATAAATTTCATATCAAATCTTAAATCAGGCTTATCAGAGCCATAATTTTCCATAGCTTCCTTGTAACTCATTTGTCTAAAAGGTATGCTAATTTCTTTTCCGCAAGCTTTGAAAATATCTTTAAGTAAATTTTCTGCCATAGCTATGATATCTTTTTGTTCACAAAAACTCATTTCTATGTCTATTTGAGTAAATTCAGGTTGGCGATCTGCTCTTAAATCCTCATCTCTAAAACATTTTGCAATTTGAAAATATCTATCAAATCCTGAACACATTAAAAGTTGTTTGAAAAGTTGAGGGCTTTGAGGTAGGGCATAAAATTCACCTTGATGTACGCGTGATGGTACTAAATAATCCCTTGCGCCTTCTGGGGTAGCTTTGGTTAAAATAGGGGTTTCAACCTCTAAAAATCCCATTTTTGCTAAAGAATTTCTTGTTGCTATACAAGCAGTTGATCTTAGAGCAAAATTATCATAAAGTTTTTTGCTTCTTAAATCTAAAAATCTATATTTTAATCTTAATTCTTCATTTACACTTTCATCGCCTATAGCAAAAGGTACTACAGCACTTTCATTTTCAATAGTAAGTTTATTTATAACAACTTCTATTTCTCCGGTTTTTAATTTTGGATTTACAAGTCCTTCACCGCGTGGGCGAATTTTTCCTTGTGCTATTAAAACATATTCATTTCTTACTGATGAAGCTATATTATGTGCTTCTTGATTATCTGCTGGATCACATACTAATTGTATAAGTCCGCTACGATCTCTAAGATCGATAAAAATTACACCTCCATGATCACGGTAAGAATTTACCCAACCACATAATGTTACTTCCTCGCCAACATTTTGTATGTTAAGCTCTGTATTATAATGAGTTCTCAAAATTTTTCCTTAGCTTAATTTTGTTCAATTTTGTTATTATAGTATTTTATTCTTTTGCTTAGCTAAGTTTTGTTATAATTTTTTTATGAAAAAATGTATAAATATAGAAAAAATTCAAAAAGTAGGCTTATTTTGCAGGTTAAATACAAATTTAAATGAGCAAATTGCTTTTTTAAAAACAATTTTTTTGCAAAAAAATATAGAGCTTGTGCTATTAGATCAGAAAAAAAATAATCTTAAAGATTTACAGAAATTAGATTTTTTGATTTCTCTAGGTGGGGACGGCACGCTTTTGTCTTTATGTAGGCAAGCTTATCAAGCAAAAAAGCCTATTTTAGGGATAAATGCAGGAAATTTAGGTTTTTTAACTGCTTTTTCTTTTAATGAAGTAGAAAGTTTTTTTAAAGAGTTTTTTAAAAATGATTTTAAAATAGAAAAAGCTAAAATGCTTCAAATAACGCTTTGTAAAAAGAATAAAATCATTAAAAAATTTGCTTTTAATGACGCGGTTTTTTCTCGCGATAATGCTTTAATGGCAAATGTGGAAGTTTTTTTTGAAAATAAACTTTTTAATGCTTATTATGGAGATGGTTTGATTATAGCTAGTTCAAGTGGTTCAACTGCTTATAATATTAGTGCAGGTGGACCTATAGTACATCCTTGGAGTGAAATTTTTGTTCTAACTCCGGTTTGTTCTCATTCTTTAACTCAAAGGCCTATTGTTTTGCCTTATGGTTTTGAGCTTGAGTTGAAAGTTGAGCATTGTTTGTTGTATTTAGACGGGCAAGAAGTGGTTGATCCTAAAGAATATGATAGAATTCTTATAGGGCTTAGCAAGAAAGAACTTAGTTTTATACATAAAAAAGATAGAGATTATTTCCAAGTTTTAAAAGAAAAGTTAAATTGGGGTAAGTGATGATAGAAAGTATTTTAATCAAAGAAAATTTAGGTTTTAAACAAGCAAAATTAGACTTAGAAGTGGGGCTTACTGTCTTCACTGGTTTAAGTGGTGCTGGAAAGTCTGTGCTTTTTAAGGCTATTTTAGCAGCATTTGCTTTAAGTGAGAGTGAAGCTAAAATGGTGGAAGTTTTGTTAAATGATGAGCTTGAATTAGATGAGTTTGGTATTGAAAATGAAGAATTAAATGTATTTAAACTTTTAAAAGATAAAAGCTCGCGTTATTTTGTCAATAATCAACTTATTTCAAAAAAGAATTTAGCCTTACTTTCTAAGAAATTTGTAAAATATCTTTCAGCTAAGGAAAATAATGAGTTTTCAAATGAAAGATTTTTAAACTTACTTGATTTTATGCAATCAAAAGAGGATAAGAAATTTAAAGATTTTTTAAATGAATATAAAAATGTTTATAAAGAATATATAGAAAATAAAATTAAATTAGAAAAAATTCAAGAAGAAGAAAAAAGGGTAGAAGAATTAAAAGAATTTACAAGCTTTGAAATACAAAAAATCCAAAGTATTAACCCAAAAATAGGTGAATTTGATGAGTTGATGAGTTTAAAAAAAAGGCTTTCTAAAAAAGACAAAATCGATGCAGCTTGGAACAGGGCAAGCAAAATTTTTGAATTAGAATCAGCAGTGATTGAAGCTTTGCAAATTAGTGATGTTGATAGTTCATTTTTTTCAGAGTGTTTAAATGAACTAAGGGTGGTGTGGGAAAATCAAAGTTTTGATGATTTTGATTTTGATATAGAAGAAGTGCTTGATAGGATAGAAAAACTTTCTTCTTTGATTTCAAAATATGGAAGTATAGAAGAAGCCTTAGAAGCTTTAGAGAAGAAAAAAGCAGAATTAGCTCATTATGAAAATTTAAGTTTTAAAAAAAAAGAATTAGAAAAGAAAGTGCAAAATGCTAAAATACTTTTAGATGAGAAAAGCCAAAAATTAAGCACTTTGCGCAAAAAAAGATTAAAAGAGCTTGAGAAATTACTTAATTTTTATCTTGAAAAACTTTATATGAAAGAGATTAAATTAGAGCTTAAAGATTGTGCTTTGAGTATTTTAGGTAAAGATGAAGTGAATTTAAATATAAATGAAGCTAGTTTGAAAAATTTAAGCTCAGGTGAGATAAATCGTTTAAGACTTTCTTTTATCGCAACTGAATGTAATGTTACTAATAAAGCTAGTGGGATAATATTTTTAGATGAAATTGATGCAAATTTAAGTGGTAAAGAAGCAATGAGTATAGCTGAAGTTTTAAAAGAGCTTGCTAAGTTTTATCAAATTTTTGCAATTTCACACTTACCACAGCTTTCATCAAAAGCAAGCAATCACTTCCTAGTAGAAAAAATAGGAAATGAAAGTAGGGTAAGAAAGATAGAAAAAGAAGAAAGAGTAAAAGAACTTGCTAGAATGGTAAGCGGGGAAAATATTACCCAAGAAGCTTTAGAATTTACTAGAACTTTGCTTTAAAAACAAAAAGTAAATTTCAATATGATATAATTAGTTTTTTAAAATTATTTAAAGAGAGTGTTTTACCATGGAAGAAAAAATTTTAATCATTGATGATAATAAGATGCTAACTAAACTTTTAGCAAAAAAAGTAGAAAATACTTTAGGATTAAAGGTAGATGTTGCTTTTGATATGAATAGTGCAAAAGATTTATTGAAAAATGATTATTTTATGGCTTTTGTAGATCTTTGTTTACCAGATGCTCCTAATGGTGAAGTGGTTGATGTAGTTTTAGAAAAAAATATCCCCGCTATTGTTCTTACAGGAAGTAATGACGGACAAACTCGTAAAAAATTTATGGAAAAAGATATTATTAATTATATTCAAAAAGAAAGCGAAGATTGTATTAATGAAATGTTAAATTCTATTAGAATGCTTCAAAAAAATAATAAAACTAAGATAATTTTAGCAATTGCAAATGTAACTTTACGCGCAGAAATGAAGAAAAACTTAAACAATCAGCTTTTTAATGTTTTAGCAGCAGCTCATGGGGAAGAGGCACTAAGCTATTTAAGCGATCATCCTGATACAAAATTAGTAATTTGCGATGCTACTATGCCGGTAATTAATGGGGAAGATTTACTTGTAGAAATTCGCTCAAAATATTCTAAAATAGAACTTGGTGTGATTATGGTTGGGGATAAAGATGATGCATTAGAAGCAAGAGCTTTTAGAAAAGGTGTGAATGATTATGTGATTAGACCTTTCCAAAAAGAATCACTAAATTGTAGAGTAAATAATTGTTTAGATTATATGCAAAAGTGTGTTTTGCTAGATGAGTATAGTTTAGGTAAAGATTTATTAACAGGACTTGATGATTATGCTACTTTTGAAAAAAGATTTTTAGATTATTTAGAAGATATACAAGAAAATGAAGAAATGGCGTTGGCTTTGATTGATATTGATAATCTTGCAACAATTAATTATGAATTAAGTTATGATTGCGGTGATGGAGTGATAAAACATACAGCCGAAAAGATTAAAGATCAAATTCGTGGTATGGATTTAGCTACTAGAATTGAAGATGGTAAATTCTACATTGCTTTAAAAAATATAAGCAATAAAGAGGCTTTAAAAGCTTTTTCAAATATAAGAGTTAATATTTCCAAAGAAAGCGTTTTGATAGCTTTAGACGAGGTTGATTATAGCATCTCTGTGGGGGTTGCTTTTGGTAGCAAAGGAAGCCAAATGCAAGATTTGCTCAATAACGCACAAAAGGCATTAGATTTAGCTAAGGCTAATGGAAAAAATAGGGTAGAGGTATGTTTTTAGATTGTGATTTTAGTGAAAAAATCATAGATACTCATTGTCATCTAGATAGCCAAGCTTATTTTGGATATTTAGATGAGATGTTAACGCATGCATTTGAAAATGGTGTAGATAAAATCATTATACCAGGTGCAGATATAAAAGATCTACCAAGAGCAAGAGAGATAGCACATACTTATGATAATGTGTATTTTTCTTGTGGGGTGCATCCTTATGATATAGATGATTTTGATTTAGAAGTTTTAAAAGAATTTATAGATGATAAAAAATGTATCGCAGTGGGTGAGTGCGGACTTGATTATTATCGTTTAAATACTAATGATGATACTATTAAAACAAGACAAAAAGAAGTTTTTATAGCTCAAATACAACTAGCTATTGAATATAAAAAGCCATTGATTGTGCATGTGCGTGAAGCTAATGAAGACAGCTTTAATATTCTAAAAACATACTCAAAAGAATTACAAGGCGGTGTTTTGCATTGCTTTAATGCAAGTGAGCTTTTACTTCAACTAGCAGATGAAGGATTTTATTTTGGTATAGGCGGGGTTTTAACTTTTAAAAATGCAAAAAAATTAGTGGAAATTTTACCTAAAATTCCAAAAGATAAACTTGTTTTGGAAACAGATGGGCCTTATTTAACTCCAGAACCACATCGTGGTAAAGTAAATGATCCTATTTTAACGCATTTTGTAGCACAAAAAATATCTGATCTTTTAAAATTATCTAAAGTTGAAGTAGTAAAACTTACGAATTTAAATGCTAATCGTTTGTTTTTTCAAGGTTTATAATGAAAAAAAACTTTATATTTTTTATATTAGTATTATTATGTTTAAATGCTAAAGCCTTGCAGGTAACTCCTGAATATTATACTCAGCAAGCTCAAATTCTAAGAAATTTAGACATAGAAGCAAGCTATCTTAGTGATATGTTATTTTTAGAATTTAAAGAATCTTCTTTAAATATGCATTCTAAAACTTTAGTTGATACTATGAGAGAATTTTATAAAATCACTCCAATTATCCGTAAAATTTTAGAAAAAGAAAATATTCCTCAAGAATTTTTATATTTGGCAATTGTAGAATCTGGTTTAAAAATTCATAGTGTTTCTAGAACTAAAGCAGTAGGTGTTTGGCAGTTTATGAAGCCAACAGCACAAACTTTAGGTTTAAGGATAGATCCTTATGTAGATGAAAGAAGAGATTTAGTCAAATCAACTTATGCAGCCATTGCTTATTTAAAGCAATTAAAAGAGCAGTTTGGAAAATGGTATTTAGCAATTTTAGCTTATAATTGTGGTGATGGTAAATTACGCCAAGCCATAAAAAAAGCAAAAAGTGATGATTTAAGAATCTTGCTTGATCCTGATAAAAAATATTTACCATTAGAAACTAGAATTTTTATTAGAAAAATTCTTACTATGGCATTTTTGGCTAATAATAATGATTTTTTGATTTCACAAGATAGTGCTTTGCTTAATTATGCTCTATCGAGTGAAGTTAAAAAAATACCTGTTCCGCCAAGTGTTTCTTTAAGAGAGCTTGCTAAAGTAGCTAAGATGTCTTATAATGAATTTAAGCGTTATAATCCACATTTTAATTATGACTTTACTCCGCCTGATAAAAAAGATTATTATATGTATATTCCTTTAAGCAAAAGTGTGGCTGTGGAAAATGCATTAGAGAATGTAAAGCTAGCTAAAGTGGATACAACTATTCCGCATACAAAAATTTATATAGTAAAAAAGGGTGATAGTCTTTATACTATTGCAAAAAAACATAAAATTAGTGTTGAAAGCATTAAAGAATATAATAAAATCAAAGGAAACTTGATTAATATTAATCAAAAACTTGTGTTAAAAATTAAGGAGAATAACAATGCAAAAATCAAAACTACTCAAAAATTACCAAAAAACTCTCATACAAAAGTCGTTAGTCGTTAGTTGTGTAGGGGTTTTATTTAGTGCTTGTAGTATGGTGCCTATTAGCACACCTACTGTGTATTATCCAGAAAGAGATTTTAAAAGTATAAAGCATAATAATACAGGCTTAAAAGGCACTATGAAACCTTATACTATTAATGGTAAAACATATTATCCAACCGTAGTAGAAGTAGGTGAGACTGCTGATGGTATAGCTAGTTGGTATGGACCGGGCTTTCATGGTAAAAAAACTTCCAATGGTGAAACTTATGATCAACATGCTTATACAGCAGCTCATAAAACTTTACCTATGAATACTATAGTAAAGGTAACTAATTTAAAAAATCATCGTCAAACTACCGTAAGAATAAATGATAGAGGACCTTTTGTAGCAGGTAGGATTATAGATTTATCTAATATGGCCGCAAGAGATATTGATATGATTCAAGCAGGAACAGCTCCTGTAAGACTTGAAGTAATTGGTTTTGGAACAAGTGCAAATTCAGGTTCAGTGCATACTAATTCTAATTTAGGTAGCAGTGGGGAGATTGCTGATAGTGGCCATATTTTCCAAGGTGGAGCTTTTATGGTGCAAATTGGGGCATTTAGAAATAAAAGTGGCGCAGAGTTAATAGCAAGTAGATATAAAAATTATAATTCTTATACTTCAACAATACAAACAAGTGCTAAAGATAGTTTACATAGAGTATTTTTAAAAGGCTTTAGAAGTGAGCAAGAAGCAAGGGATTTTGTTGATGGTGGTTCTTTTCCTGGTGCGTTTATAGTAAGAGAGTAAAATTATGATAGAGCTTATTTTTTTAGATGTAGATGGTTGTCTAACAGATGGTAAAATCATCTACACACAAAATTATGGTGAAATTAAAGAGTTTAATGTAAAAGATGGTGCAGCAATTGAGGCTTGGCAAAAGCTTGGCAAAAAAGTTGCTATTATTACAGGCAGGACTAGCGAATGTGTGTATTTTAGAGCTAGAGATTTAAAAATTGATCTAGTATATCAAGGTATTAGTGATAAATTAACTTGCGCTAAAGAAATTTTAGAAAAATTAAATTTAGACTTTTCTCAATGTGCTGCTATTGGGGATTATTATAATGATATGAGTTTACTTGAAGCAGTTGCTTATAGTTTTAAACCAAAAGATGCACATAAGGCTTTAAAAACTGATAAAGTTTTAAATAGAAAAGGTGGCAATGGGGCGGTAAGTGAGATGATAGAAATTTTAATTGAACATAATAATATGCAAGCTCAATGGGATAAACTTTGGCGATAAAAATTTTTGCTATATTAATGAGTTTATTTGCCTTTGTTATGGTGATTTTAAGTACTCAAGATCCTTATTTGTTTGCAATAAAACCGCAAAAGGTAGATGTGGCAAATATGCAAGCTTTTGATGTGCTTGATTATGAGCTTAATACATCTGTTACAAAAGCTAGTTATCAAGCAAGTCGTTGGATAAAATACCAAGATAAAGATATTTTTGATGATTTTAAAGTGCAAGCACTTGATTATAATTTAAGTTCGGATTTATTAGTAAGAAATGATGAAAAATCCATTTTAGAAGGTAATGTAAGTTATTTTGATCAAAATCAAACTTCTATTTTTACTCAAAAAGCAATTTATGATATGAAAAATAAAATTTTATTTTCCAATGAAAAATTTAAGGCATATATAGGGTTGAATGAGGTTTTTGGGGATAATTTTTTATATGATGTAAATCAAAAAGAATTAAAAATTCAAGGAATAAAAGCATGGTTTTTAGAGCAATAATTTTTTTGTGTTTGTTAAATTTATTTGCATTTAGTGCTCAAAAAATAGAAGTTTATGCTAAAGATTTTTATTTGGATGAGAAAAATGAAACGAGCATATTAACCGGTGATGTGGAAGTAAAAAAAGGTAAAGATATTTTAAATTCGCAAAAATTAGTCATTTATATGAAAAATAAACAACCTATTAAGTATATAGCTACTAAAGATGCTAAATTTAAAATTATGATGAAAGATAAGATTTATCATGGAAGTGGTGATGAGTTTGTTTATAATGTAGCTAAAGATACATATGAAATTAATGGTAATGCAAAAATTATAGAAGTGCAGTCAAAAAAAGAGCTTATAGGTGATAAAATCATAGTAGATAGAAAAAATATGACTTATAGAGTAGTTAGTAAAGATAAAAAACCTGCTAAATTTGTATTTGAAGTAAAAGAATGATATTAAATGCTAAATTTTTAACTTCTGCTTCTAAAATAAATGAAGCTCCACAGCCTATATATACTGAAATTGCATTTTTAGGCCGCTCTAATGTAGGAAAAAGTTCTTTGATTAATACTCTTTGTAAGAATAAAAATTTAGCAAAAAGTTCTTCAACTCCAGGTAAAACCCAACTCATTAATTTTTTTGAAGTTGATTGTAAAAAAGATGAAGATAAATTTAAATTGATGTTTATTGATTTACCTGGTTTTGGCTATGCTAAAGTGAGCAAAAAAACTAAGGCTATTTGGAATAAAAATTTAGATGAGTTTTTAAAAGAGCGTAGTTCTATCAAACTTTTTATTCATCTAATAGATTCAAGACATGAAAATTTAGATATTGATGCAAATTTGGATTTGTATTTAGATTCTTTTATTAGAGCTGATCAAAAAAAAATAATAGTTTATACAAAAGCAGATAAGCTCAATCAAAGTCAAAAAGCAAAAATTTTAAATGTAAATAAAAATGCCATTTTAGTTTCAAATTTGAAAAAAAGTGGTATTGATAAATTAGAACAAAAAATTATTTTAGAGAGCTTAGGTTTTAATGAGGAGTAGAAATTTAGTAAAAAATAGATTTGATTTTTCTTATTTATTTTTTTATTTATCTTTGATTTTTTATCAAGTGCTAAGCTCTGTTTATTATTGGATACCTCCTTTGTTTGGCGTGTTTTTTTGTTATATGATAGTGCTTTTAAAAGAAAAAGAAAGAACTCTTAATAAGCTTGATTTTAGATGGTATTTTTCTTTGTTTTATCTTTTATTAATTGATATTATCCATGGATTTTATCTTTTTAGTTCTTGGATAGCTTTTTTTGTTTTTTATCATCTTTTTGTTGATTGGTTTAAAAGTAAATTAAAACTAGGCCATTATTTGCTCGTTATATTTACCTTTTGTGCTTATATTTTTATCTATCTTTTTGATGTATTTTTGGCGTATTTAGATAATAGTCAAATTTTAAAATTTGGTATTGAATATCTATGGTTTTTTGTCGTTGAAGCTTTGATTTCTTTTGTTATTTTTAAAGGGAAAATCTAATATGCGTATGCGTTTAGTGATGGGATTTATAGCTTGTTTTTTTATACTTTTACTTGCTAGAGTGTATTATATAAGTATTAAATCTAATGTTTATTATGAAGAAATAGCTAAACAAAATGCCATTAAAACGCAATTTCTAGCACCTGTAAGAGGGCAAATTTTAGATGTTAAAGGTAGGCCCTTAGCAGTAAATAAATTAGGTTTTTCAATCTCTATAAAGCCATATTTGTATATAAAAAAGAAAAACAGAAATCTTTTAGAGCAGGAATTGCAAGTTATAGTAGATGCTTTTCCTGATTTAAACATAACTAAATTAAAACGAAATTATATAAAAGCAGATTCTTATTATAATCAAGATTATATAGAAGTAGTTCCATTTATAGAATATGATGCTATGATTAAGCATTTTACTAAGCTTAATTTGCGTGAAAATATGCAAGTTAAATCTACTACTCAAAGATTTTATCCTTATGATGCTTTAGCTAGCCATGTTATAGGTTATGTTGGAAAAGCAAATTTAAACGATATGAATGAAAATGAAATTGCAAGATTAACTAGCTATGTAGGGCGTAGCGGTATAGAGCGTTCTTATAATGAAATTTTGCAAGGTCAAAAGGGTGAAAAGGTTAGCAAAGTAAATGCGTTAAATAAAGAAATAGAAGAACTTTCTTATAAAAAACCTACTTCAAGTAATATCACTTTAAGCATTGATCTTGATTTGCAAGAATACTTGGCTAGTATTTTTGAAAATTTAGCAGGCGCTGCTATAGTAATGGATGTAAAAAGTGGAGCTATTTTAGCAGCGGGTAGTTTTCCTGAATATAATCTCAATCCTTTTGTTACCGGTATTAGTCAAGAAGAATGGGATAAACTTTCTAATGATTTAAACCATCCTTTTACTAATAAACTCATTAATGGTCTTTATCCTCCAGGTTCAGTTATAAAAATGGGAACAGCTTTAGCATTTTTAGATAGTGGAAAAGTGAATGAAAATCATAAATATTTGTGTGATTCTAACTTTGAACTTGGTGGTAGAAAATTTAGATGTTGGAAGGCTATAGGTCATGGTTATGTAGATATGACAGATGCTATTAGAGAAAGCTGTGATGTATATTTTTATAAAGGAGCTTTGGAGGTTGGTATTGACATTATTAGTTCTGTTTTTGAAAGAATAGGTTTTGGTACAAAAACAGGAGTAGATTTACCTAATGAATTTATAGGAACAGTTCCTAATAGAATTTGGAAAAAAGAAAAATACAATCAACCTTGGTATCAAGGTGAAACTTTAAATACAAGCATAGGTCAAGGTGATTTTCTTGCTACTCCTATGCAAGTGGCTAAATTTACAGCTATGATTGCTACGGCTAAAAATATCACACCGCATTTTTTACATAGTATTGATGATAATGTTACTAAGGTAAATTTTGACAATAATGAAAGTGTTTTTACGACTTTTGAATTATCAAAACTTCCACTTTTAAGGCGTGCGATGTATGAGGTGGCCAATGTTGATGGTGGAACTACGGCAAGATTTTTAAGAAATTCTCCTATTACTATAGCAGCCAAGACAGGAACAGCTCAAGTAGTTGGAATTTCCCAAAGTGAAAAAAAGCGTATTAAAGAAGAGGATTTAGAGTATTTTTTAAGATCTCATGCTTGGATTACTTCTTATGCGCCTTATGAAAAACCTCAATATGTAGTAGTAGTTTTAATCGAACATGGAAAAAGTGGTAGTAGCGCAGGCGGACCTGTACTTGCTAAAATTTATCAAAAACTTATAGATTTGGGTTATATTGATAAAAAATATATTAAGAAAAAAGCTAAATGATTAGCATTCCATCGCCATAAGAATAAAAACGATATTTGTTTTTTATAGCTTCATGGTAAAGTTCTAAAGTTTTTTCTCTGCCTATAAAAGAAGCCACAAGCATAATAAGAGTTGATTTTGGCAAGTGAAAATTAGTGAGTAAAAAATCAAGTCTTTGTGGGGTATTTTGTGGGTGTAAAAACAAATCACAAAAACCTTCTTTTAATTTTTTTCTATGATAATACTCTATACAACGAGTAACTGTGGTGCCTACACCAAGTATTTTTTTAGAAGAATTAATCAAAGCACAAGTTTCATCATCAACATAGAAAAATTCTGAATGCATTTTATGCTCGCGTATATCTTCGCATTCTACACCTTTAAAAGTTCCCGCACCAACATGAAGTGTGATAGTATGGATATTATGATTTTTTTTAAGTTCTTTTATCATTGCTTCATCAAAGTGCAAGCTTGCAGTGGGTGCAGCAACCGCACCTTGATTTTTGGCAAAAATGCTTTGATAGTTAATGTTATCTTGTGCTTCATCTGCTCTTTTAATATATGGTGGTAAAGGTATATGGCCTATTTTTTCTAAAATTTCAAAAACTTCATGATGATTGAATTTTTTTTCATCATTAAAAAATTCTACTTCTCTTGTGCCATCATCGTGTAATTTTTTGATTTTAGCTTTTAAAGAATTTTCAAAATATAAAATTTGTCCTTCTTTAACCTTGCCACGAATTTGAACCAAAAAATCATTATTTTTTAAAGGGTGATTAATGAAAAGTTCTATTTTGCTACCACTTTCTTTAAATCCATAAATTCTTGCTTTTATTACTTTAGTGTCATTAAAGATAATTTCACAAGGTGGTAAAATTTTAGCTAAGTCCTTAAAATGTAAATGTAAAATTTGATCTTTACATCTTTCATAAACTAAAAGTTTAGCATTCTCCTTGGGTAAAATAGGAAAATTTGCTATAAGTTCATTAGGTAAATCATAATCATAACTAGAAAGCAAAAGATCTTTATCAATCGTTTTCATCATTTTCTTTTTGACTAGGATTAACTTTTTTGGCTATGTAAATAGAAATTCCATAAAGTCCGCACAAAGGAACGGCCATTAAAAATTGTGAGATTATATCAGGTGGTGTCATCATAGCTGAAAAAACAAAAATTACTAAAACTGAAACCCTAAAGTGTTTTTTTAAAAATGCATCATCAATAAGTCCAAGTTTGGCAAAGAAAAAGGTTATCACAGGCATTTCAAACGCTAAACCAAAGGCAACTACAAGTTTAGTAAAAAATCCCACATATAAGCCTATGCTGATTAAAGGTTTAAAATCTTGAGTTTGCACCCCAAAATCAATTAAAAATTTAAAAGCCAAAGGTATGACTATATAATAACAAAATAAAGCTCCAAGCGCAAACATAATGCTAGCAAAGCTTACAAAAGGCACTACTAATCTTTTTTCATTATCATAAAGTCCTGGTGCTACGAATTTCCAAAACTGCCAAAAAATAACCGGTAAAGAAATCAAAAAAGCTGTAAAAAATGAAACTTTCATTGCAGTAAATAAAGGCTCTTGTAATTCAACGAAAGTCATTTGTTTTGAAATTTCAGGTAAAGCTGCTTCAACGGGTGCTTTTAGTATATCTATGATATAACTATTAAAACTAAAGCATACAAAAAACATTACAACAACACAAGCTACGCTTATAAATAATCTTTTTCTAAGTTCTACTAAATGTGGTTTTAATTCTTCAAACATTCTTAGCTTTCCATTTTTTGAGTATTTTTTTCATCTTTTTGAGTTTTTTCTTCTACACGCGAAAGTTCTTGTATATCTTTTTCTAAATCATTAATTTCACTTTTTAACTCTTTGGTATTATTTAAAATATCTTCTTTGAGTTGATCAAATTCTTCAAAACTCAGTTTTTTTCTGATATTTTCGTTAGTTTGTGAAAATTCATCTTTGTATTTTTGTGCTTCATCTTTTAACTCTGCTATTTTTAATTCTTTATTGATACTTGCTTTTGCTTCATCAATATTACTTTTAATGGCTTTTAAAATTTTTGCAATTTCAACTATAGTTGAAGGTAGTTTTTCAGGCCCAAGAACTAAAATAGCTATAACTAAAATAACTAAAATTTCTCCAAAACTCATTATTTTATCTTCTTTCGCTTAAATATATAGTTTGCATTTTACATAAAAATACTTAAAAATACTATTACTTTTATAATATTAATATATAAAGATATATTGATATATTAATATATTTTTGTTATGCTTATTTTAAAATGAAATGGAGTAAAAGATTATGGAAAAGTTATTTTTTATTTTTAAAGATTTTTTGATTTTATTTGTTGAAATTTCTATTTTATTTATATTAGTTAGCATGCTTATTGCTTATCTTAATGAGCGTTATGCTAAATTTTTCAATGAACATTTAAAGAAAGATTCTTTTGTAAGTTATATAAAGGCTATTCTTTTGGGTAGTTTAACTCCCTTTTGTTCATGTTCAAGCATACCGCTTTTAAATGCATTTTTAAAAGCTAAAGTACCACTTGGAGTATGTATAGCTTATTTGATAACTTCGCCTTTAATTAATCCTATTATAGTAGTGATGTTTGTAGTAAGTTTTGGCTTAAAAATCTCTTTATTTTATGTGGGATTTTTATTTAGCGTGATTTTATTTATTGCTTTTTGTGTTTCAAAAATAAACACTCAAAGATTTTTTAATGAAGACTTTTTAAAAAATGATTTAGAACAAACTTCAAAGTGTTGTTCTAATGATACTTCTAAAAGTTTATGCTGTGAAAAACCTAGTTCTATTTTTGTTAAAAATTCTAAAATTAGCAGTAAAATTTTAAAATTTAAGACTAAAACAAAAGAAAGTAAAATCAAAATATTATTTATGCAAAGCTTTAATGAATACAAAAAAATTCTGCCATATATTATTATTGGTATGGGTATTGGGGCTTTTATACACGGCTTTTTTCCACAAGATTTTTTTCAAAATTATATGAAAGATTATGGGGTATTGGGTGTATTTATAGCAGCATTTATAGGGGTTTTGCTTTATATGAATTGCACTGCTATGATTCCTGTAGCACTAGCTTTAACTACCAGTGGAATTCCGCTTGGTATAATGATGAGTTTTTTAATAGCAGGAGCAGGGTGTTCTTTACCTGAGCTTATTTTGCTTAAAAGAATTTTTAAAACAAGCTTTTTGTTTTTATTTGCAGGTATGATTGTTTTTATTGCAATTAGTTTTGGACTTTTAATGTTTTTTATATAAGGAATTTTATGCAAGAATTTTTAAAAATAACAAGTGCAATTAACGATGAAAGTAGGATTTTAATCCTAGCTTTTTTACAAAAATATGGAAAACTTTGTGTGTGTGATTTGCAAAGCTCTTTAAATATGAGTCAATCAAGGCTTTCAAGACATTTAAAAATTTTAAAAGAAGCTAATTTTTTAGAAGTAGATAGACAGGGTGTTTGGGCGTATTATGGAGTAAAAGAAAATTTAAATAATTTTTGCAGCGATATATTAAAAAATATCAATGAACTTTCTATAAAACTCCCTGAATTTAAAAGAATTTCTTGTGAATGCAAAGCTTAAGTGCTAATATACAAAGCTAGTTCATCGCTTAAAAGATAATTAGTATTATAAAAAATTCCATTTTTATATACTAATTTCCCTTTTTTGCTAAGAAATATTGCTTTTTCTTTTTCTAAAGGATCTAGCTTTGTTTCATCCACTCCTATAATGCTTCTAAGTCCTAGAAAAATATGCTCTAAACACAAATCTTTTGAATTTAAATTTTCAACCTCCCTAAAACAAGGATTTGCTATATAATCTTTTAAATTTTTTTTAGTATAAAATCTTTGATTTTTTGAAAATCCTACTGCACTTAAACCACATCCTATATAGTCTTTTCCTTGCCAATAAGCAAGATTATGTTTGCAAATTTGTCCAAAATTACTGATTTCATATTGTTTATAACCAAGATTTTCAATTGCTTTGATAAAATGTTTTGCAAGGCGTGGAGCGTTTTTTTTATAATGATTTTTTTTGGCAAATCTTGTTTTTTCTTCTATAGTTAAATTATAAGCACTCACATGGCTAATATCAATTAAAGCGAGTTTAGAAATTTCATAATCAAGCATTTTACTATCATCGAGTTTTGTATCATAAATTAAGTCTAAATTTATATTATTAAATCCTGCTTTTTTTGCATTTTCTATACTTGTAAAAATGCTTTTTTGATCATGAATACGCCCAAGGAATTGTAATTTTTTTTCATGAAAACTTTGCACCCCAAAAGAAATGCGGTTAAAACCTAAATTTTTTATCTCTTTAAGCCAAGAAAAATTGCTTGAGTTAGGATTTGCTTCTATGCTTATTTCATTATTTTTTTGTAAATAACTTTGCAAAAAAATAAAAATTTTTTCATAAAAATTAACACTCATTAAACTAGGAGTACCACCGCCTATAAAAATAGTTTTTATGGAATTTTTATCAAGCTTGAAAAAATCTAATTGATATTTTATATCTTGCATTAATGCGTTTAGATAATCTTTTTCAAAATCTTTTTTTTTAAGTGAAGTAAAAGAACAATAAAAACATTTACTTTCGCAAAATGGTATATGTATATATAAATGCATAAAACTTCTTTAAAATGTGATTATAAATTCGTATTTTTTTGTTAGAATTATATTATTAAAAAGTCAAGGATAAGAAAATCATGGAAAAAGAAAAAAAATATAGGCCAAATGTAGCCGCAATAGTGCTATCATCAGCTTATCCTTTTGAATGTAAAATTTTACTCGCTAAACGCAATGATATGGAAAATATATGGCAGTTTCCTCAAGGTGGAATAGATGAGGGAGAGGATGCTAAAAGTGCGTTATTTAGAGAATTAAAAGAAGAAATAGGTACAGATGAGATTGAAATTTTAGCCGAACATCCTGAATGGATTAGTTATGATTTTCCACCTAAGGTTGCACAAAAAATGTATCCTTATGATGGTCAAAATCAAAAATATTTTTTAGTTAGATTAAAAAACAAAGCTATTGTTAATCTAAATACTAAAAATCCTGAATTTGATGCTTATAAATTTGCTTCATTAGAAGATGTGTATGATATGATTAATCATTTTAAAAAGCCTATATATATTAGAGTTTTAAAATATTTTAAAGAAAGGGGGTATATTTAATGCTGGTCGTACAAAAATATGGGGGAACGAGTGTAGGAACGCTTGAGCGTATCGATGAAGTTGCTAAAAGAGTGGCAAAAAGTAAAAAAACTTGCGATAAGTTAGTTGTAGTAGTTTCTGCAATGAGTGGAGTTACTAATGAGCTTATTGATTTTGCACATCATTTTAGTAAAAATCCTTCAGGTCGTGAGATGGATATGCTTTTAAGTAGTGGTGAGCGTGTAACTTCATCTTTACTTGCTATTGCATTAAATGAAATGGGTTTAAAAGCTACTGCATTTTCCGGACGCAATGCAGGGATTATTACAGATGATGTTTATACTAAAGCAAGAATTGAACACATTGATACTACAAATATTAATACAGCTTTAGATGAGGGGTATATTGTAGTAGTTGCTGGCTTTCAAGGTATCGACAAAATGGGTAATGTTACTACTTTGGGTCGTGGCGGAAGTGACTTAAGTGCAGTTGCATTAGCAGGAGCTTTAAATGCTGATTTGTGTGAAATTTATACTGATGTAGATGGGGTATATACTACCGATCCTAGAATTGAACCAAAGGCTAAAAAGCTAGATAAAATTTCTTATGAAGAAATGCTAGAGCTTGCAAGTTTGGGAGCTAAAGTTTTACAAAATCGCTCTGTAGAGCTTGCTAAAAAATTAAATGTAAAATTAGTTACTAGAAGTAGCTTTAATGAAAATGAAGGGACGATCATTACTAAGGAGGAAAATATGGAACAAGCTTTGGTTAGTGGTATAGCACTAGATAAAAACCAAGCAAGGGTTACTTTAAGAAATATTGATGATAAGCCAGGAATTGCTGCTGAAATTTTTGGAACTTTAGCAAATGAAAATATCAATGTAGATATGATTATCCAAAATGTAGGTGTAGATGGAGCTACAAATTTGGGCTTTACTGTGCCTGAAAACGAGCTTGATTTAGCAACTAATGCTATGAAAAAAGTTTTAGGTGCTAATGCTAATATAGAAACAGATAGTGCAGTGGTAAAAGTTTCAGTTGTGGGTGTGGGTATGAAATCACATTCTGGAGTAGCTTCAGCAGCTTTTAAAGCATTGGCAAATGAAAATATTAACATACAAATGATTTCTACAAGCGAAATTAAAATTTCAGTCATCGTGCATGAAAAATATGGCGAATTAGCTGTAAGAGTATTGCATGAAGTTTATAAACTAGATGTATAAATGAGCAATAGTTTTTTAAAATTTACCCTAGAGCAAATCCGAGAAAATGGCACTTATACAAGTTGGTTAGAAGAAAGGCGTCTTGAATGGTCGCCTTTGATAGCTTCTAAATTAGCTTTGCTTTTACAAGGTTATACTTTTATTGTGATTACTGATGAGCAAAGAACATGGTTTGAAGAGTATTTTTTAAGCCAAATCAATGCTAACGCCACAAGACCTTTAGTGCCTTTTGTGTCTTTAAAAGGAATTTATAATAAAGCTTGTAATACCCAAGAAGATATAGATTTGCTTAATGATCTTTTAAGTATTTCTTTTCCTAATGGTTATGCCTTTTTTTATATAGGAACTAATACAGGGTTTAAATTTAAAATTGCTAATTCTAAAGCAGAAAGTATGCTTTGGCTTTTTGATGAGCAATTGCAAAATAGCTTTTATCTTTCCTCGCGTGATAAAGAATTAGACTATAAACTCATTTCTTTATATAAAGTATTTGAGCAAAGCTTAGAGGCTGTGCTTTTTTCTAAGGTAGAAATTTGAATCTAAGAAATAAAATCATTGTCCATAATGATTTTGAACTAATGCAAGAAAAACTCACAGAAGAATATGGAGCAAAAAATCTTAAATTTTTCATACCTAAAAATCCTGACTTAGAATTAAGACTAAATGACTTAACTTATGACAAAAACGCCCAAGCAACCGCAAAAGCCATTATGAAAGAAAGCTATGTAGCTGAAGCGCAAGCTAAAATTATTGTTATACTAGCTAAGTCTTTTCGTGAAGAAGCACAAAATTTTTTATTAAAACTTTTTGAAGAGCCACCAAAAAATGTGTATTTTATCATCGTAGCTCCTTCAAAAAATGTTTTTTTACCTACTATACTTTCAAGATTTGTCATAGAAAAACATAAAATTCAAAAAGAAAAAATGTCTTTAAATTTAGATCTTAAAAAAATGGATCTAGCTCAAATTGCTTCATTATTAAAACAATATGAAAATATAGACAAGCATGAGTGTTTGGATTTAATTAGTGCTTTAAGCTATGAGTGTTTTAAACAAGATATAAAATTAAACGATGAAGAAATTGAATTTTTTTATAAAGCTTATGAGCTTGCTAAATTAAATGCAAAGCCAACTATTTTACTAAGCACCATAGCTTTAATTTTACATGAGAGAAAAAATGAAAATCATTAAAATCAATCCTAACACAGACTTTGAGCAAATTTCTAAATATATAAAGCCACATAAAGCAGGTAAGAAAATTATGAGTGAAAAAACTCAAATTCATTTTTTTCTTATCAAAGAACTAAGAGCACCTGCTGCAAATATACTTAAACAAGACGCACTAAGGGTTGGAGCTGAACTTGTAACACATAAAGAAGTTATACTAGGTAAAGAACATACTAATGCCTTACTTATGGTAACGCAAGATCAAGCTAAAAAGCTTATAGAAAAAGAAAAACTACAAGATTTTAAGCTTAAAAATTTAGCACTATTTTTAAAGTCTAATTTCGCTAAACCAAAATATGCAAAAATTATGGGTGTGATTAATATTAATGAAGATAGTTTTAACGCTCAAAGTAGGGTTAAAGAAAATGAAGTTTTAGAAAAAATCAAACTCATGATCTCTCAAGGGGCTGATTATATAGATATAGGCGGGGTTTCTTCAAGGCCTGGAAGTATGTATTGTGGGAAAGAAGAAGAGTTTAAACGCTTAAAAAATACCCTAGATTTAATCTATAAAGAAAAACTTTATGAAAAATGTATTTTTAGTTTAGATAGTTTTGATGAGTATTGTTTAGAATATGCTTTAAATAAAGGCTTTAAGCTTATTAATGATATCACCGGTTTTAAAAATGAAAATTTAGCCAAACTAGCTTTAAAATACAAAGCCACTTATACACTCATGCATATACAAAATACCCCACAAAATATGCAAGATAACCCGCATTATGAAGATGTACTCGCTGAGCTTGATGATTTTTTTACGCAAAAGCTAGAAAGGCTAAGTGAGCTTGGTTTAGAAGATGTGATTTTAGATGTTGGTATTGGTTTTGGTAAAAGTCCTTGGCATAATATGATGTTAATCAAACATTTAGAGCATTTTTTACGCTTTGAAAAAGAACTTTTAATCGGAGCTAGTAGAAAAAGTATGATAAATGCTTATTTTAGCTCAAGTGTTGAGCAAAGACTAGCGGGTACGCTTTATTTGCATTTAGAGGCTTTTAAAAATGGTGCCAGCATTATAAGAGTGCATGATGTGTATGAACATAAGCAAATGTTTGAACTTGCAAAAGCTATGGATGAACTTTCTTTGGAGTAGTGATGACTTATCAAGAGTATTTAGAAAAGGTAAAATTGGCAAAAGAATGGATGAGGGCTTATTATGAAGATGATGAGCCTTTAGCAAGCGATGAAGAATATGATAAACTTATAAGAGAGTTAAAAGCATTTGAAATGCTTCATCAAGAAAAGATTTCTAAAGATTCTCCTACGCAAAATATCGCTCCTATTATACAAAGTGAATTTCACAAACTTGCACATAGTGCAAAAATGTGGTCTATGGAAGATGTTTTTGATGAAGCTGAGCTTAGAGCTTGGGCAAAAAGAGCTAAATGTGAGTTTGGTTTTTTCATAGAACCTAAGTTTGATGGAGCAAGTTTAAATCTTACTTATGAAAATGGTATTTTAATCAGCGGTGCTACAAGGGGTGATGGAGAAGTGGGCGAGGATATTACTTTAAATGTAAAAGAAATATCAAACATACCCCAAAAAATTCCTTATAAAGACAAGATAGAAATTCGTGGCGAAGTAGTGATTTTAAAAGAAGATTTTGAAAAAATCAATGAAAAAAGAGCTAAAGACGGCTTAAGTTTATTTGCAAACCCACGCAACGCAGCAAGTGGTTCACTAAGACAGCTTGATACAAGCATTACAAAAGAAAGAAATTTAAAATTTTATCCTTGGGGAGTGGGGGAGAATTCTTTAGAATTTAGCAAACACTCTGAAGTGATGGAGTTTGTAAGAAGTCTTGGCTTTTTAAAAGATGATTTTGTTTTTTGTGTGAAAACTTTAGATGAGGTTTTAGAAAAATATCATGAGCTTTTAGAAAAAAGAGATCAAAAACCTATGATGATGGATGGTATGGTTGTAAGGGTAGATGATTTAGCTCATTGTAAGCTTTTGGGTTATACTGTGAAATTTCCAAAATTTATGGCTGCATTTAAATTTCCTGCTTTAGAAAAAACTACAACATTGCTTGGGGTTAATTTACAAGTTGGAAGAAGCGGAGTGATCACTCCTGTGGCAGTGCTAGAACCTGTAAATTTAGATGGGGTTGTAGTAAAGTCTGCAACCTTGCATAATTTTGATGAGATAGCTAGACTTGGAGTGATGATAGGCGATAGTGTAAGTGTGATAAGAAGTGGCGATGTCATACCTAAAATCACTAAAGTTTTTACCCAAAGGCGTGATGGTTTAGAAAGTAAGATTACTAAACCAACTCTTTGTCCTGAGTGTTTTAGTGAGCTTTTAGATGAGGGTGCTTTTTTAAAATGCCAAAACTTAGATTGCAAGGCAAGACTTGTAAATTCTATCATACATTTTGTATCTAAAAAGTGTTTAAATATAGACGGCCTTGGAGAAAATATCGTCGAGCTTTTATTTAAAGAAGGAAAAATCACTAACATAGAAAGTATATTTTTCTTAAAATATAGTGATTTTGAAGGCTTAGAAGGTTTTAAAGAGAAAAAAATCAACAATCTTCTAAGTGCTATTGAAAATGCAAAAAAATGCCCCTTATCAAGGTTTATCACTGCTTTGGGTATAGAGCATATTGGTGAAGTAGCAGCTAAAAAATTAGCTCAATCTTTTGGCTTTGAATGGTTTATGCAAAGCTATGAAGCTTATGCAAATTTAGAAGGCTTTGGCACACAAATGGCTAAAAGCTTAGAAGAATTTACCCATGTCAATGCAAACCGCATTCAGCATTTTTATGAAATTTTGCATTTAGAAGATGAGAAAAAAGAGCTTATTATAAATGATAATATTTCTAATAAAACCTTTGTTATCACAGGTACTTTAAGCAAATCACGCGATCATTTTAAAGAACTAATCGAAAGCTTTGGAGCAAAGGTAAGCTCAAGTGTGTCCAAAAAAACTGACTTTGTATTATACGGAAGTGAGGCAGGCTCAAAGCTTGAAAAGGCTCAAAGTTTAGGAGTTAAGTGCATCAATGAAGCTGAGTTTAACGCTCTTTTAGGCGGTGATGATGAGGTATGATGTCTTTGTAAGTGCAAAGTTGAACATTTCTCGCAATAAAGCTTGTGAGCTTATAGAAAACAAGCAAATTTTACTCAATGGCGAGTTTAAAAAAACCTCTTTTAAAATCACATCTTTAAATCCTTTAGAAGATGAGAGTTTAAAACTCACGCTTTTAGAAGAGCTTTTTGTAAGCAGAGCTGCTTTTAAGCTCAAGCATTTTTTACAAGAGCATACATTTACTATCAAAGATAAAATTTGTTTAGATATAGGTTCATCGACCGGAGGTTTTGTGCAAATTTTACACCAAAGTAATGCTAAACACATTACAGCTTTAGATGTAGGTTCTAACCAACTTCATGAGAGCTTAAGAAATTTAGAAAATATCCAAATTTGTGAAAACACTGATTTGCGTGAGTTTAAAAGTGAAATTTTATATGATGTTATCACTTGTGATGTGAGTTTTATATCTTTAACACATTTGATTTTTCATATAGATAAACTTGCTAAAGATCTTATCATCTTGCTTTTTAAACCTCAATTTGAAGTAGGTAAAAATGCTAAGCGCGATAAAAACGGAGTGGTAAAAGATACCAAAGCCATCAAAAATGCTAAAGAAAGCTTTGAAAAAGCTTGTGCAAAGCTTGGTTGGATCTTGCAAGCAAGTCAAGAGTCACACTTAAAAGGAAAAGAAGGTAATGTTGAGTTTTTCTACGCCTATAGAAAAAACTAAGATCACAAATTTAGCCATAGGGCGTTTTGATGGTATGCATTTGGGGCATTTTGAGCTTTTTAAGCATTTAGATGAAAATGGCGCCTTATTTATCATCACTAAAGAGGAAAAAGAAGCCCTAACACCTAAGGATTTTAGAGTAAATTTGGTTGATTTTCCTTTGATTTTTTGTGATTTTGATAAAATCAAGGACTATAAAGGTGGGGATTTTTTAAAACTTTTAAAGCAAGAATTTCCCAAACTAGAAAAGATCATCGTAGGTTATGATTTTAAATTTGGCAAAGAAAGAAAATGCAGTGCCAAAGACATACAAAGTCTTTGTGGTATAAACACTATCATCGTAGATGAGTTTAAAATTCAAAATAAAAGTGTTCATGCAAGTATGATTAAAACCTTACTTAAAGAAGCAAAAGTCAAAGAAGCTAAAAATTTTCTAGGTAGATTTTATAATATACAAGCAAATATCATCAAAGGTCAAGGCATAGGCGCTAAAGAGCTTTTTGCAACTTTAAATTTACATACAAAAGACTTCTTTTTACCCAAAGATGGCGTATATGCGACTTTAGTAAAGATTGAAAATAAAAGCTATCATAGTGTAAGTTTTATAGGCATAAGATCTACTGATGAAAATTTTGCTTTAGAAACGCATATTTTAGATGAAAATTTCACAAACACAAAAGTAATTTCAGTTGAGTTAAGTTTTATTGACTATATAAGAACTAATGAGAAATTTAACGACTTAGCCTTATTAAAAGCACAAATTAGTAAAGATATTGACAAAGCAAAAGAAATTTTAGGAAGATTAAATGAAAGATGAAATTTTTAAAAAACCCTTGGAAAAACAATTTGAATTTGATAAAAGCGTAGCAAGTGTTTTTGATGATATGGTGTCAAGATCTGTGCCTTTTTATACGCAAAATTTAAAACTCATAGTCGAACTTATTGATCATTTTGCACCACAAAATGCGAGAATTTGTGATCTTGGTTGTTCTACGGCTAGTTTATTGCTTGCACTTTATGAAAAAAGAAAAGATTTTCTTTTAAGCGGGGTTGATGAAGCTAATGCTATGTTAGAGATCGCCAAAAACAAATGTCAAGCCTTTGGAGCTAGGGTGGAATTTCATCAAAAAAATTTAGATGATTTTGAGTTTTTTAAAAATGATGTTTTTATAGCTACTTATACTTTGCAGTTTATCCGCCCACCTAAAAGACAAGAATTAGTTGATAAAATCTATCAAAACTTAAAAGAAAATGGTATATTTGTGCTTAGTGAAAAAATTCTTTATGAAGATGTAAAAATAGCTAAAAAAATGATACAAATTTATGAGCAATATAAACTAGAGCAAGGTTATAGTAAGCTAGAAATTTCAAGCAAACGAGAAGCCTTAGAAAATGTCCTCATTCCTTATACTCAAAATGAAAACATAACTATGCTTAAAAAGGCAGGATTTTCTAAAGTAGAAAGTGTTTTTAAATGGGTAAATTTTGAAACTTTCATAGCTTTTAAATGATAAATTTAATAGCTAAATTTTTAAATCGCTTTGTATAATTTTTTATAATTGTTAAAAATATTTATTATTTATAAATTAATAATTATTTATATATTTTAAAATAATTTATTATATAGTGTGATAATAAGTGATATTTTACTAAAAAAAGAGGTGTAATAATGCCTTATTATCGATATGGGGGGGGGTATAATGAATTCCTCTCTAGAAAGATTAAATGCAAAGGAAAATTTTAATTATTCTAATACCCAAAGAATTAAAAATATTTTTTTATCTTTGGCAACTATATCTTTTTTAGCAACATGTGCTAATTCTAGTGTTGTTATAAGCGATCCATCTTCTTCTGGTTCTATAAAAATCTCTAAAGCAGGAATGTTAGAAAAAAATGTAAGTGGTGCTGGATGTTTAGATGGTAAAAACTGCACCATAAACACAGATGCTTCAACTAGACTTTGGTTAAAAAATGTTGATGGGTATAATATACATGTTAGCAATTCAGGTAAAATCTCTAAAGATAATCAACATGCTATTATGATTGATGAAAATTCTAAAAATATAAATATTATTAATAATGGTTCCATTATCGGTGGAAAATCGGAAATAGTAGAAAAACCTGAATTACCTCCTGAAGAGACTCAAGACCCATTTGTAGAGGGAGATGGGATTTTTATTAGAAATAACTCACATGTAGCAAGTATCATAAATAATAATCTAATAGATGGAAATCATGGTATTTTAATCTATGGTGGAACTATTGATAAATTTACAAATAATAATAATCTACTCGCAAAATATGATGGTTTTTATATAGGCAATAGTAAAGTTACTATTATCGAAAATAAAAAAACCATACAAGGAAGCAATTTTGGAATATTGATTAGACATAGCTCCACTATTGATAATATTAATAACAGTGGATTAATTCAAGGTCTAAATAGAGGAGGTATTTCTATAGAGTATGGTTCAAAAGTAAAGAAGATTGATAACAGGGGAAGTATAGTAGCTAAAACCGATGGTATCTATCTTGGAAAAAGTTTAGAAAATTTAAATAATAATGGAACTATTAAAGGTAATAATTATGGTATTTTAGTTAGAGAACGATCAATATTGGATAATTTGTATAACTCAAAAGATATAATTAGTAGTAGTAGGGATGGAATAACTATTGAAGATAGGGGTAAAATAAAAACTTTAAACAATTTAGGAGTTATTA
Source organism: Campylobacter sp. IFREMER_LSEM_CL1085 (assembly GCF_025772235.1). NCBI lineage: Bacteria > Pseudomonadati > Campylobacterota > Epsilonproteobacteria > Campylobacterales > Campylobacteraceae > Campylobacter > Campylobacter sp. IFREMER_LSEM_CL1085. Next base: position 60,998 of record NZ_JAKMRU010000009.1, read on the forward strand.
GTGGTGAAAAAAAAGGTCTTAGAATAGGTAGTAATTATAAAAGTAAAGGAGCACTAGATAATTTAGATAATAAAGGTAAAATATTAGGAAAAGAATACGGGTTGTATATGCAAAAGCAATCAACTTTACAAAATTTTACTAACAAAGGAACCATACAAGGTGCTACTGCTATTGGAGTTAATAATAGCACTATTGTAGATTTTAAAAATTATGGAAGTATTATATCTACTACAGGTCCTAGTATATCTTTAACAAATTCAACTATGTCAAATTTTACTAATATAGCTGGTATTAATTCACAAAAAGAAATTCTCAATTTAGATAGTTCAACTATAAAATCTTTTGTTAATTCAGGAGTATTAAATAGCCAAACATCTTCCATGATTTTAAAAAAATCCACTCTAGAAAATTTAAGCAACTCAGGAACCATACAAGGAAAACAAGCTGGTATTAGTTTTGATAGTGCTATAGGTGGCACCCTTACTAATGCAGGAAATATAATAGGTGATATTAACGGAATAAATATAGATAGCGCTTCTAAGGTAGATTCTATAATATTAACTAGTTCTAATGCTTTAATAGCAGGAGTTAATGCCGGTATTAATAATGAAGGAACTATAGGTAAAGATGATACTTCTAATGCAATCACTTTAAAACAAGGTATTATAACAGCATTACAGAATAATCGTCAAATAAATACCGCAGGCAATGCTTTAATCAATAATGGAACTATACAAGGAAATATTTCTTTAACTAATAATGCTAAAATAATTGGAACATTAAAAAACACAAAAACTATTACAGGTAGCATAGAATTAAATTCTAATTCTCAAATAAACACAATTTCTAATGCAGGAACTATAACTAATGGTATAAACTTAAGTAATAAAAGTGCTATAGGGGATATCACTAATAGTGGTAGCATTAATAATACTATTTCACTAAATGCTAGTTCTATTAAAAACTTTACTAATGCTAATAGTGGAACAATGCATAATCTTACTCTAGATAATAGTGGAATAGAAAATATCACTAATAACAATCAAGCAGATTCTATAACTTTAGCTAATAATTCTTTTATTACTTCATTAAAAAACACAAAAACTATTACAGGTAGCATAGAATTAAATTCTAATTCTCAAATAAACATAATTTCTAATGAAGGAACTATAAACAAAGATATTAAGCTAAATCAATCAACCATAGCAAACATCAATAATGCAGGAACTATAACTAATGGTATAAACTTAAGTAATAAAAGTGCTATAGGGGATATAATAAATAATTCAACCATAGGTAAAGAAGCTACACTTTACAGTATGTCTAATGATCAAGTTTATGGTATTAAAAACCATGGTAATATTGGCCAAGTAAATAATAATGCGGTTATTTTCAATGGTATATATAATGCTAATTCTATAACTTCGTTATTAAATAATGGCAATATTTATAGTGGTATTAAAAATACTGGAACTATAGAATCTTTAGTTAATACTAAAAAAGCAATAATTCATGATGATATTGAAAATGATGGCACAATGAAATTAACTAATTATGGAACAATAGGAGGAATTACTAATAGCAATTCTTTCACTCTGATTAATGGTTATGTTCAAGGTTCTGGAAAACATGCAAAATATATTAGTGGTGTTTTAAATAAGAATAAAAATGGATACCATATTGAAAATAATGGCAAAGGTGTTTTTAGTATCAATAGTTGGTATTTTGATGCGCCTGAATTTTTAAATAAAGAAGATAGATTAAAAAATTCGGTTGTATTAGGTGGTAATAATCTTGGTGGTATTAAAGTAGATGAAGTTTATATTAATACTGCAAATTTAGATACTAAAAAAATATATGATAGTAATACTTTTTTTATTGATGAAAAAGGTAATAGTATAGGAAATAATACTAATGATGATAAAGGCATTGATGCAAAAAATATTCATAGTCTAACAGATATTTATTATTTTATGAATGTTCCTTCGGAAAAAGGAAAATATAGAGTTAGTGTAGATATTAATGAGTTAAGTGGTAAAACTTTAGCTAAATCTATGGTATATTCTGCAAGATTAAGAAGCATTAATGTGTCTAATTTGTTAAGAAATGCTGCTGGATTGAATTTGCAATCTGATTTATCTAAAAATAATCGTAAATATCTTGATTCAAATACAACATATTATTTTTTAAATCCATATTATAATCACTCTTCAGCTAAAATTGGAAAAAGTGTAGGGCAATTAAGAATGGATACTGCAGGTTTGATTGGTGGTTCATTTAAGCAATTGCCAAAATATTATGGTGTTATAGGTTTTTATCTAGGTCATGAGGATAGCTCTAAAAAACAAAACACACAAAGATTAAATTTTGATGATAAAACATATTATGGTGGTTTAACTTATTATAATGTATTAAAAAGAAAAGGATTAGATGAATACTATTTTAGTGCATATTCAAAATTTGATTATACCAAGACAAATATAGAAAAGTCTTATAAAAATAATCCTGCTAGTTCTAAAGCAAATACATTAGTATATGGATATGGCGCTGAGGCAAAAATAGGTGCTAATTATTATAATGCTATAGATGTAGCTAGAGTATCTCCAGAAATTGGACTAAGTTATTATGGTATGAGTAGTAAGAATTTTAGTTTAAATCACTTAGGTGGAACAAAAGAACATTATTTGGCAGGTCAATTTAACTTTGTTGATGCAAGTGCGGCTTTAAAATGGTATAAGCCATGGACTGATAAGTTTAAATCTAATATAACCATAGGATCTATAGTAAATTTATATACTGATGCAAGAGGTAAGTTGAAATTAGATGAAAATACATTAACAGCCGATGTTATTACTTCCAAATACTATGGATTTGGGCAATTTGGATTATCTTATGCTCTTAATAAACATTCTGATATATCATTAAATTATGCGGGTGTGTTTACATTTGATAATACCACTTCTCATACTATGTTTTTAAAACTAGGTTTATGGTGGTAAGTATTTTTACATATCAACTAAAATAGTTGATATGTAATTTTAATTCCCTAGAGCTTACTTGAAATAGTGCTAAACAACATATTTATTTTCGCCTCCTTTAAAAATATTAGTAAGCTCGAACTAAATCATAATATATTTATTATGATTTAGTTTTTAGTAAGTTCTAGGGAATTAAAAAATATATTAATGTAATATCATAGAGGAGATAATGTTAGATAAAATAATATATCATTATTATAATAATAACCATCAAAAGTGTTTAGAGTGTAGTGAAGAATATTTGGAGCAAGATCCTAAAAATGCTTTAGAATATGCGATGATGGCTTCTTTTAAAATAGGAGATTATGGTAAAACTTTACATTATGCAAGACAAATTTTTAATTTATATCCTACTAGTTTTAATGGACTAATGCTTGCAAAAGCACTTTCATATAATGGAAATTTTAATGATGGTATTGGATTACTTGAAGAGCTTTTACAAAGACAATGTTTTTTAAAAGATGAGCTTAATTTGGAACTTGCTTTTGCTTATCAAAATACAGGAAGCCTAGAAGATGCAGAAAAACTGTATAAGCTTGCTTTAGAAAAAGATATGTATAATCTTGATTTGTGGAAAAATTACGCTGAGCTTTATTTTAAAACAAATTTCCAAAAGGCACTTGAAGCACATAATGAACTTTGTGATTTTACACAAATTATGATATCAAAATTACAAAGTGGGGAGTTAGTAGAAAAAAATTTTACAAATAGTATTAATTTACAAGATAGATTACAAGAGAAAACCCAAGAAAACTTGACTATAGTTAAAATTCATGAGTTTTTAAATACACAAATTTTACCACAAAAAGCATATTTGCTTTTTAAACTTTTGAGATTGCAAGAGTCATTAGAATTATTTTCGAATTTATGTGAGTATAATCAAAATAATGCTCAATTTTGGCAAAATTATGCAAAAGCACTAGAACTAAGTGCTAATTATCAAGGTGCTTATAATGCATACCAAAAAGCTTTGAGTTTGCATCCACATGCAACTTATCAGTTTGACTTGGCATATTTGCTAATGCGTATGGCAGAAAGTGATAATTTTGAAGAAGGTAAAAGAGTATATGAGAGCAGACTTTTTTATGCCCATAATGAAACTTTTTCACCTTATCATTATAATAAAACCATACAAGCTTTTAATAAAGATGGAGTGCAGGCTTTTAAAGATAAAGAAATTTTAGTTTTTTGTGAGCAAGGTTTTGGTGATACTATCATGTATGCTAGATGTTTGGAAAAACTTTGTCAAATTGCCTCTAAGGTTTTATTTGCTCCGCAAATCGCTATGTATGAAATGTTTAAAAATCAACTCAAAGAGCTTAATAAACAAAATAAATTTTTTTCTAATTTGAAAATTTTAAAAGATTTTCCGAGTGAGTTTGATTATGCTATGCCGATTTGTTCTTTGCCTTTGCTTTGTGATATTAAATTAGATGAAATTTCTAAGTTAAGAACGCCTATTATTGCTTTAGAAAAACCAAATAATAAAATTAAAAAAATAGGAATTTTTTGGTTTACTCCTAATGCTATAAATACTGATTTATTGAGAAATGTAGATTTTATATTTTTGTATAATGCATTAAAAGATTTATGTTGTGAGATTATTTCTTTTCAAGTAGATGGGGTAAATAATGTTAATCTACCTCAAGAAATTGAAAATAGGGGAGTAAAGCTAAAAAATTGGAATGATACTTTAGATAACTTAAAAGATATTGATTGTATTGTAAGTATAGATAGTGCTATTGCGCATTTAGCCTTAGCTTTAGATATACCTACAATAGTACTTTTAGCACCTAGGTTTGATTGGCGTTGGGGTAAATTTGAAAATCCTAAAAGTTATTTTTGGCCTAAAGCGAATTTACTTACTTTTTCTAATGAATATGATACTAAGGATAAATTGCAAAGCTTAATTAAAAAACAAATCAATGTTTGATAAATTATCAAACATTGAATCTAAAATGCATTACATCGCCATCTTGTACGATATAATCTTTCCCTTCAAGGCGTAGTTTTCCTGCTTCTTTAGCACCACTTTCGCCTTTGCAAGCGATATAATCCTCATAAGAAATTACTTCAGCTTTGATAAAACCTTTTTCAAAGTCATTATGGATCACGCTTGCTGCTTTTGGTGCTTTCCAACCTCTTTGTATAGTCCATGATCTAACTTCTACTTGACCTGCTGTAAAATAGCTAATCAAGTTTAGCTTTGAAAATGCTGTGCGTATAACTACTTCAAGCCCGCTACTTTCTATACCTAAAGATTTTAAAAATTCATAATTTTCTTCATCGCTTAAAGCTATCATTTCTTCTTCTATTTTAGAGCAAAGTTTGATTACTTCATGGCCTGATTTTGCTGCAAATTCTTTAAGATCTTTTACAAATTCATTATCTTCTAAAAGCGAATTCTCATCTACATTTGCTCCATATATCACTTCTTTAGCTGAAAGCAATCTTAGTTCTTTTATAAGAGCATGATAGATTTCATTTTTATTAGCAAAAGAACTTGCGCTATTATTTTGATTTAAATGCTCTAAAAGTTCATTAGCTAATACCAAGGTTTCTTTTGCACCTTTTTCATTGGCCTTTGCACCTTTAGTGAGTTTTTCTATTTTTTTGCTAAGTTGTTCTATATCTGCTAGTATAAGTTCTGTTTCTATGATTTGTACATCACGCACAGGATCAACACTGCCCGCAACATGGGTGATATTTTCATCATCAAAACAACGCACAATATGTAAAATCATCTCTGTTTCGCGTATGTTAGATAAAAATTTATTACCCAAACCCTCACCTTTGCTAGCTCCTGCTACTAAGCCTGCTATATCAACAAATTCTATATTTGAGCGTATAATTTTTTGTGGATTAACAATTTTTGCTAGTTCTTTTAAGCGATGATCAGGCACAGGTACCACTGCTTTGTTTGGTTCTATGGTGCAAAATGGATAGTTTGCACTTTCAGCATTTTGTGCTCTTGTTAGAGCGTTAAAAGTGGTAGATTTTCCAACATTTGGAAGTCCTACTATACCAACTGATAAACTCATTTTTGTTTCCTTGAAAGATAAAGTAAATATGAAAGGCACATTCTAACACCTGCTCCGGTTGCACCAAAATTATGATAACCCCAAGCTTTTTCTAAATAAGCTGGTCCTGCAATGTCTAAATGTAGCCATTTGTCTTTGTATTCTTCTCTAATGAAAGAATTTAAAAATAATCCCGCAGTAATGGCTCCGCCATAACGACTTGAAGAGGTATTACTAACATCTGCTATGTTTGATTTTATAAGCTCTTTTAAGTGCGGATTAAAATGTAAAATAGTAGCTAAATCTCCACTTTTTTTACTTATTTTATAAAATTCATTTTGCAAATCTTCATTATTTCCCATGATGGCACTTGTGTATTCTCCAAGTCCTACTACGCAAGCTCCAGTTAAAGTAGCAAGATCTATTAATAAATCAGGTTTTAGATCTTGAGCAAGTGAAAGACAATCTGCTAAAACTAATCTTCCTTCTGCGTCGGTATTTCTAACCTCTATACTCACACCTTCTCTTGAAATAAGCACATCATCAGGCTTGTAAGCATTTCCGCCTATCATGTTTTCAGTTGCGCCGATGATAGAATGAACTTCTATATCAAGGTTTAACTCACTTGCACCTTTGATAATAGCCATTGCAGCCGCACCACCGCTTTTATCTGATTTCATCGTTAACATGTAATCAGCAGGTTTTAAACTAAGTCCACCGCTATCATAAGTTAGCCCTTTACCTACAAACACTACTTTCATTTTTGGATTTTGTGGTTTATAAGAAAGATGAATGAGTTTTGGGGGATGAATTGAAGCACGATTTACTGCTAAAAATGCTTGCATTTTTTCTTGCTCTAAGAAATCGCTTTCATAAATTTTACATGAAATATTAGAATTATTTTGGCTCAGTTCAAGCGCATCTTCGGCCATTTTGGCAGGAGTGTAAATTTGTGGGATTTCATTAACGATATTTTTTGCAAAATCACAAGCATTTGAAAAAATTTGACCATAGTTTATACCTATGCAAGCCTCTTCTAGGTTGTATGTTTTATTATTAATTTCATCTTTTGCAATGAAGATATTTTCTAATTTGCTTGGTGTTTTTTCTTTTTTGTATTTGTTAAATTCATAAGCACCAAAAGTAAATCCTTGAATCATAGCATTAAAGCTATTTACTACACATTTTCCTATGACACTTTTTGTTTTTACGCTTTGAATTTCAAGTTTTTTTAAAGCTTTGTATGCATTTGCAAAAGCAAGCCTTATATCTTCATATTCTAAGCTTTTAAGTTCACTATAAAGAATTTTATTTTGCATATCTATGCAAATTCCTTCACCTTTATAGCTTGAAAGCTTGAAAAGTTCTTGACTTTGAGTGTATTTTTCTATTTTTTTATCTTGTATTAAAATGATTTCAAAATCAGCATTTATAGAGCCGATATTTTCTTCTATAAAATTAAAAGTCATTTGCGAGTCCTTCTTGTAAGTATTGATTTTTCTATTTGTTTCATTCCTAAAAATAAAGCTAATAAAAAGCCAGCAATAATTGGCACTGCAAAATACCAATGATTTCCAGCCCATTCTACTGCAAGCCAAATTTCTTTTCCAAAAAACCATGCAAGTAAAATAGTTATAGCAGCCCAAGCCCACGCACTAATAAGATTAATAAACGCAAATTTTTTAGCACTATAACGAGTTAATCCTATACTCATAGGTATAATAGTTCTAAAACCATACATATATCTTTGTATGAAGATAATAGGCCAACCAAAACGCTGTAAAAGTAAATGTGCTATGGCAAATTTACGCCTTTGGGTGCGAAGTTTTTTCTGAATGTATTTTTTGTTATATCTTCCTATATAAAAGTATATTTGATCGCCTACAAAGCCACCTAAGCCTGCTATAAAAATAATAAGTCCTAAATTTACATGGCCTTCATGTGCAAAAATACCTGCTAAAATAAGTGCAAGTTCTCCTTCAAGTATGCACCATAAAAACACAATAATATAAGCCCAATTTTTATAATCATACAAAAGTTGTTTTAAAAATTCTTCCATTTTATACCTCTAAAACACTATAAACAGAAGTTAATTTAGCTAATTCTTTAGCACCATCTAGATCTTTTAACTCTAGTAAAAAACAAGCTTCAACACATTTTGCATTGAGTTTTTCTATGAGTTTAACAGCGGCTATTGCTGTACCACCTGTAGCGATGAGATCATCTATAAGTAAAACATTTGCTTTTTGATTATTAAAAGCATCGATATGAATTTCTATAGTATCACTGCCATATTCTAAACTATAAGATTCTTGTAAGCATTTTGAAGGTAGCTTTCCAGGTTTTCTTATGGGCACAAAAGGAAGTCTTAATCTAGCGCTCAAGGCAGCTCCAAAAATAAAACCTCTACTTTCTATACCAACGATATAATCAAGCTTTGCGTTTTGATATTTTTCAACTAAATGATCCATTAAAAACGCAAATGCTTCTTTGTTGTTTAATAAAGTAGTAATATCTCTAAAAACAATCCCTTCTTTTGGAAAATCCTTAATAGCTCTAATGCTATCTAGTAAATATTTTTTATCTTGCTCTTTTATCATAATAATGCCTCTATTTTTGCTTCTAATTCTTTGATTCTTTGTCTTAGTTTTTCATTTTCAATACGATATTGTGAATTTCTTGTTCTAAGAGAGGTTAAGTCTGCTTTGCTTTTGTTTAATTCTTCAGTTAAAATATCAATATTACCCAAACTTCTTTGAAGTTGTACTTGTAGTTTTCTAATAACAATTTCAGTATCATCAAGGTTGTTTTTTATAAATTCTTTTGCCACTTTTTCTTTATGAAGCAGGGTTTTATAATAAAGTAGCATAATAGTCATATAAATACTAATACAAATTAATACAGTTAATACAAGCCAACTTAAGATCATAATCTTTCCTCTATTTTACTAATTCTTGCGCAATGTCTTCCGCCGCTAAAAGAAGTGTTGATAAAATTTGAGATAATTTCAAAAGCCATATCAACCCCTATTAATCTAGCTCCTAGCGCTAAAACATTTGCATCATTATGTTCTCTTGAAAGTTTAGCACTTAAAGATTCGTTACACAAAGCACAGCGTATATTTTTATGACGATTTGCTGCTATACTCATACCAATTCCTGATCCGCATACTAAAATTCCAAAACTTTTTTCATTTATTTTAGAGCTTAATAAATGTGCATAATCAGGATAATCACAACGATCCTCACTAAAAGGACCTAAGTCTTCAAAAGTAATATTTTTTTCTTGTAAAAATTTAGTAATTTCTTGCTTTAAAATAAAACCAGCATGATCACTTGCAATATAAATTTTTTCTCTTAACATTTAACATTCACTTTATCATTTTTGAAATTTTAAAGTATTAATTTTATCATATTTAATTAAAATTTTTCTTTCTTATATATAATTATTTTTTTATGTTTTCAAATATTTATTTGATATAATAACAATGAATTATTTAAGGTAAAAAATGAAGCTTATACTAATTGGTTCTTCAACAGGTGGCCCAAGCCAACTAAAGTTTTTACTAAATGATGTAGAATTGAAAGATTGTGCAGTAGTGATTGCTCAGCATATGAATCCTGCGTTTATTCCTTCTTTTGTAAATCAATTTAACAAAGAAGCATTAAGCGAGGTGATTATACCAAGTGATAAGGAAGTTTTGAAAAATAAAATTTATATTTGTCAAAGAAATATGATCTTAAGTGGCAACAATACCTTAACATTAAATACTACAGATGAAACTAGTAGTTTTAATCCAGGGATTGATGTGCTATTTAATTCTGCTGTTAATCTTTGCAAATATCATAAAATTTTAGCTTTGATTATGACAGGAATGGGCGATGATGGTGCTAAGTCTTTGTTTGAACTTTATAAAGCAGGAGTAAGGTGTTTGTGCGAAAATGAGGCTGATTCTATAGTATATGGTATGCCAAAAAAAGCCAGAGATACTAATCCAAATTTAAAACCTATGAGTTTAATAGAACTCAAAAAAGAAATAACAAATTTCATCAAATCGTAGGACAAAAAAAGATGATAAAGATTACAGAAAATGAAATGAATGATTTTGTAAAAATCGTAGAGCAAATAAGTGGAAATAACTTAAATGCGAAAAAGGATATATTATCTATTAAACTTCCTAAATTTTTACAAGAATTAGGCTTGAGCAGTCTTAGTGAATTAAATGAAAAAGTGCAGTTTCAAAGAAATTTAAAACAAGAAACTATGGATTTTATTACAGTTTGTGAGACTTATTTTTTTAGAGAATTAGAGCAATTAAAAGATGTGATTTTTTATATAAAATCTCTTGATCGCCCTGTAAATGTGCTTTGTGCTCCATGTTCAAGCGGCGAAGAAGTGTATTCTTTAGCTATTTTAGCAAGTGAGAATTTTGTTAAAGGTATGAATATAGTTGGTATAGATATTAATAAAAAAATGATAGATAAATGTAATGAAATGATTTATTCAGAGCGTTCAGTATCTAGATTAAACACTATGCAAAAAACGCGTTATTTTGATGTAAAAGATAGAATGTATCATCTTAAAAAAGAAACCCTAGCTTGCAGATGCCGTTTTGATCTTTGTAATGTCTTTGATGATTCTTTATTTAAATTTGGAAAATTTGATGTGATTTTTTCAAGAAATATGATGATATATTTTGATCAAGATTTTAAAATAAGACTTATGGAGCGTTTTTATAGGATATTGAATAAAGAAGGTAGAATTTACCCAGGAAAGTCAGATCTTGTGCCTGAAACAGCTTATTTTGAAAAAAACTTTTCAGCAGGTGGAGTTTATTATTCTAAGGTGGATTAATTATATTTTTTATTAAACCACCACCAATAAATTGCTGCAAAGATAAAACATACTCCTAAGCCAAAAGTAAAATGACTTAGTTTTATTCCATAAAATTCAAATAAATATCCTGTTGAAAAAGCAATAATTGCACTAAAGGTTAAATATACCATATCATTGTAAGCAATCACTCTGCCATAGTATCTTTTGTCGCAATCATTTTGCAAAAGTGTATAGGTATAGCTCCATAAAGATGAAGTGCAAAAACCAGCCATTACCAAGCCTACAAAAGCAAGATAAAAGTTAAATTGCAAGCAAGCCCAAAGCATTATACCTACACCTTGCGCTAAGTATAAATATACCAAAGTGTTTTTATTAATATAAGGACTAAGCACATAAGGGCCTATAAGTAAAGATATGGCTCTTATAGCATTAGAAAGCCCTATGGCTAGAGGTATAGAAATAACTTTTGCGTATTCATATTCTGCTAAAAGAGTGATTAAAACATCATAAGCAGTTATCCCTACAACCCCATGAAGTAAAATCAAATGAATGATTTTTTTATTATTAAATACATAAACTAAGCCTTCTTTGATTAATATAAAAAGATTATTTTGTGTGGTATTTTTTTCATTAGGTAAAATCAAAGTTTTGAGTATAAGCATAGCACAAAATAGCATTAAAGTATCAGCTATAAAGGCTGGCTTTACTCCAAAAAGATCTATAAAAAGCCCTGCTGCACCCATACCCAAAGCATATGATACAGCCCATATGATACTATGAAGCTCATTGCCTAGTTTTAATTCTTGTGGGGTTAAAATTTTAGGTAAAACTGACATTTCTGTTTGAAAATACATACTTGCAACCGCCATACGAACAAAGGTTAAAAAGTATAACAACCAAAGCATGGCTAAAGAATTTACAAAAATTAACATAAAAATAGAAATCATTTCAATACTAATCATTGTGAGTAATAAATTCTTAGGTTTAAATCTATCTACTATAACCCCATTTATAGGTGCAAGTATAATAGAAGGTAAAAAAACAAAAATAGCTGAAAAACCTATGATATTAGCAGGTGCACCGAGCTCTTTAGTTAAAAGGGTAAAAACACCTACTTGAGAAAACCACGCACCAAAATAACTTATAAATTGTACTATTGCTAAAAGGCGAAAAGTTTTATTATTTTTAAGTAAAGACCTATAAGTCATGAGTATCCTATGAATATATGAAATTAAAGGGCTTGATTATATCGTCTTTAAGATTATTTTACATTTAAATGTTATAATAATCCTTTTTTATAAAAAGGTTTAAGAATGAGTAGATTAAGTAAAAAAGAAGCGTTAAATTTGCTCCAAAATGCACCTTTATATGAACTAGGTGCAATGGCTTATGAGAGAAAATTAGAGCTTCATCCTGAAAAAATAACTACTTTTGTGGTAGATAGAAATATAAATTATACAAATATTTGCTGTATTGATTGTGATTTTTGTGCTTTTTGTAGAAAAGAAAAAGATGATGATTCCTATATTTTAAGATATGAAGAAATAGGGCAAAAAATAGAAGAATTACAAGCTATAGGCGGAACGCAAATTTTATTTCAAGGCGGGGTACATCCAAAACTTAAAATAGAATGGTATGAAGATTTGCTTTCTTATATAAAAACTAATTATCCAACGATTACCGTGCATGGTTTTTCAGCAGTAGAGATAGCTTATATAGCAAGAGTTTCTAAAATTTCTATAGAAGAGGTTTTAAAGAGATTACAAGTCAAAGGACTTTTTTCTATACCTGGAGCGGGTGCTGAAGTATTAAGCGATAGGGTAAGAGATGTTATAGCGCCACATAAATGCGACACGGCTACTTGGCTTAGGGTGCATGAGAGTGCGCATAATATAGGTATGAAAAGTACTGCTACAATGATGTTTGGTACAGTTGAAAATGATGAGGAAATCATCGAACATTTTGATCATTTAAGAAATCTACAAGATAAAACAAATGGCTTTAGAGCTTTTATTTTATGGTCATTTCAAAGTGAAAATACTCCTTTGATCAAAAAACACCCTGAAATCATCAAGCAAAGCTCTAATAGGTATTTAAGATTACTAGCTTTGGCAAGATTATATTTAGATAATTTTAAAAATTTACAAAGTTCATGGGTAACACAAGGCTCTTTAATAGGTCAACTTGCTTTAAAATTTGGTGCAAATGATTTAGGTTCAACTATGATGGAAGAAAATGTTGTAGCCGCAGCTGGTGCAAAATACAGAATGAATCAAGAACAAATGATAGAACTTATTAAAGACATAGGGGAATTACCTGCCAAACGCGATACAGCTTATAATATTTTAGAAAGGTTTTAATGTTAAATTTAGACTTTAATGAAACTAAAATAGACATAATATATGAGTATGAAAATGAGCTTCCTGTAGTATTTTTTAAGCTCATTTTTAAAAATAGTGGAAAAATAGCAGAAAAACACAATAGAGGTTGTGCAAGTATGCTTGCTAGGCTTTTAAATGAAGGAAGTAATGATGAGTTTTTTAAAAGCTTAGAATACCGTGCTATAGAGCTTTATGCTAAGGCTAGTTTTGAACATTTTCAAATTAGTATTAAATGCTTGAAAGAACATTTTGATTTTGCTTTAGAAAAATTACAAGAATTATTTTTAAATGTGCGTTTTGATGAAAAAATCTTACAAAGATTAAAAACTTTAGCCTTGGGTGAGCTTGCAAGTTTAAATACTGATTATGATTATCAAGCAAAAAGACTTTTGAATAAGAATGTTTTCAAAGATGAAATTTTTGCTAGTGGTCTTGATGGGACTAAAGAAAGCATAGAAAAGATTAGTTTAAAAGAATTACAAGATTTTATGAGTGAAAATTTAGTACTTGATAATGCTTTATTTGTTTTTGGTGGAGATATTAAAGAAAATGAAGTAAAGATTAAAGTAGAAAAAATTTGCCAAATTCTAAAAAGAAATGTCCCAAATCAAAACAAAAGCTACAAGCTCGTTGATGAGAGTATAGAAGTAAGTGAGCAAAAAAGCACCGAGCAAGCTTATATATATTTTTGCTCTCCATTTAATATACAAATTAATGATGAGAAAATGTATTTAGCTAAACTTGCTTTGTTTATTTTAGGTCAAGGTGGTTTTGGTTCGCGTTTGATGGAAGAAGTGCGTGTAAAAAGAGGCTTGGCGTATTCAGCATATGCTATGCTTGATGTAAATTTAAATTATAGTAGAGTTTTTGGGTATTTGCAAACTAAAAATGAAAGTTCCAATGAGGCTAAAGCTTTAGTTAAGGAAGTTTTTGAAAACTTTGTCCAAAATGGAGTCAATGAAAAAGAATTTCAACTAGCTAAACAATTTTTAGTAGGATCTATGCCTTTAAGGTATGAAAACTTGGCTAAAAGACTAGATATAATGCTAAATGAATATTTGCATGGTTTAAAACTTGGAAATTTAAAAGAAGAAATGCAAAAGATTAAAAACACTAATTTAGATGAGTTAAATGACTTTATCAAAGCACATAGTGAAATTACCAAAGTGAGTTTTGCAAGCATAGAAAATGAAAGTTGAAGAAAAGGACTTAAAACTACTTCATGCTTTAGGGGTTAAAAATTGTATCGATTTGGCTTTGATTTTACCTAAAAAATTTGATGATTTTAGAATTTCAAAGTTTCCAAAAGATACATTTTGCACTCAAAATGTAAAAATTATTAGCACACAAAATCATCACTCCCAGCTTTTTATACTTTGTGAATGTTTAGAATGGGGTATAAAAGCAAATATAGTGATCTTTCATCCTAATAAGTGGCATTTTAAAATTTTTAAACATAATGCTTTGGTTTGTATCCATGCAAAGATGAATTTTTTTAATGGAATTTGGCAGTTTATAAACCCAAAAATAGTAAAAAACATAGGTCAAATAATCCCTAAATACCAAATTAGCTCTATTAAAGATGAAAGCATCAAAAAGCTTATTTTAAAATATGTCAATGAAGCTAACTTAAAAGCGCTAAATTTAGAACAAAAATATATCAATTTACTTTTGAATTTACACAATTATGATGATTTAATTCTTTATGAAAATTTTAATGCCATAGTTAAAGATTTAAAATATATAGAAATTTTTAATCATTTAAGGCGTTTAAAGGGTAAAAAAATATCACAAAATGCTTATGAAATAGAACTTTTTGATATAAGCTCTTGGCTTAAAGGTTTAGAATTTAGCCCTACAAATGATCAGCTTTTAGCAATAGAAGATATTAAAAAAGATTTGCAAAATAAAGTCGCTAAAAGGCGTGTGGTAATGGGTGATGTGGGTTGTGGTAAGACTTTGGTCATACTTGCTGCAAGTTTGCTAGTATATCCTAAAAAGGCTATTTTAATGGCTCCAACTAGTATATTAGCAGAGCAAATTTATCATGAAGCAAAAAGACTTTTGCCTGATTTTGTTAATGTATTGCTTTTAAAGGGTGGTAAAAAAGATAAAGATTTAGCAAAATTAAAAGAACAAGCCCATTTTATCATAGGTACACATGCGCTCATTTATCAAGAAGAATTTGAAGCAGTTTTAGTGATGATAGATGAGCAACATCGCTTTGGCTCTAATCAAAGACAAAAAATAAGTGAGCTTAGTAAAAACTCTCAATATGCTCCACATATCGTGCAATTTTCTGCTACACCTATACCAAGAACACTTTCTATGATACAAAGTGAGCTTGTAAATTTTAGTTTTATTAAACAAATGCCTTTTAAAAAAGACATTAAAACTTTTTGCATACAAGATAAAGATTTTAAATATTTGCTTAAAAAAATCGATAATGAACTAGCTAAAAATCATCAAGTGATCATCATTTATCCTTTGGTAAATGAAAGTGAAAATATAGATTATTTATCGCTAGAACAAGCACAAGGGTATTGGATAAACAAATACAAAAATGTTTATGTGACTCATGGAAAAGATAAAAATAAAGATCAAATTTTGCAAGAATTTAGAGAAAAAGGCACGATTTTACTTTCTACGACCGTGGTTGAAGTGGGAATTTCTTTACCAAGACTAAGCGTGATTGTTATTGTTGGGGCTGAAAGACTTGGGCTTGCTACCTTACATCAGCTTCGAGGTAGGGTAGGTAGAGTAGGGCTTGAGAGCTTTTGTTATTTATATACTAAGCAAAAAGAAATTCCAAGTCGTTTGCTTGAATTTGCTAAAACTTTAGATGGGTTTAAAATAGCTGAGCTTGATTTAAAAAACAGGTTAAGTGGGGATTTACTAGATGGTAGAGTGCAACATGGAAATCACTTTAAATTTTTTGATTTTGCAGATGATGAAGAGCTGGTTTTAAAAGCAAAAGAAAGTATTAAAAATATGGAAGAAAAAAATGGATAAACATTTTGAAATTTTGATTTCAAAGGGCGAAAAGAAGTATTTTAAGAAAGGAAATATTTTATTTTTTCAAGGTGAAAAAGCAAATAAAATTTACATTTTACTAAGTGGAAAAGTGCGTATATATAAGGTAAATGCAAAAGGTTTTGAGCTAACACTACACACTCTAACTCCGGTAAATTTTATAGCTGAAATGCCTGTGTTTGAGGGTATTGATTACCCAGCCAATGCAATTTGTGAGCAAGATTGTGAAATTTGTGTTTTTGATTTTAATGAATTTAAAAAATTATGCTTAGAAAATGGAGAATTTAGTTTTTTACTTTTGACTTCTTTAATCGGTAAAATTCGAATTTTAGAAAATTTTATCAGACAAAAATCTTTGGATTTAAAGTCAAGATTAGTCAGCT
This sequence comes from Campylobacter sp. IFREMER_LSEM_CL1085, assembly GCF_025772235.1. Taxonomy (NCBI): domain Bacteria; kingdom Pseudomonadati; phylum Campylobacterota; class Epsilonproteobacteria; order Campylobacterales; family Campylobacteraceae; genus Campylobacter; species Campylobacter sp. IFREMER_LSEM_CL1085. The sequence continues at coordinate 77,689 of NZ_JAKMRU010000009.1, forward strand.
TTTTACTAGAAAATGAAGAAAAGCTACAAAATTTAAAACAAAAAGAAATCGCTGTGATTTTAAATTTACCCCCAGAATCTTTGTCGCGTTTTTTAAAAGAATTAAAACAAAATGAGCTTATTTGCACAAATAAAGGTAAAATAGTAATTTTAAATAAAGAAAAAATGCAAAATTTAATTAAGTCTTTTTAAGTCTTATTTGTTACAATATTATATTTTAAAGTATGGATGGTTTCATGGATTTTGATTTTTTAGTCAAGTTTAGCCCTATGTTTATACAAGCTTCTTGGCTTACATTAAAACTTGCTATTTATGGGGTGTTTTTTTCATTTTTAGTAGGTTTATTTTGTGTGGGAGTGAGTTATTTTAAATTTTCCTTTTTAAACACAATTTGTAAAATTTATATAGAATTTTCAAGAAACACACCTTTGCTAATCCAACTTTTCTTTTTATATTATGCTTTACCTGAATTTGGAATTCAACTTAGCTCTTTTGCTTGTGCTGTGATAGGACTTAGTTTTTTAGGTGGTTCTTATATGGCTGAAAGTTTAAGAGCGGGTATGGAAGCGGTTAAAAAACAACAATATGAATCAGGACTTTCTTTGGGTTTGAGCAAATGGCAAAATTTCCGTTATATTATTATGCCTCAAGCTTTGGGTATAGCTATGCCAAGCATTAGTGCAAATATCATTTTTTTACTTAAAGAAACTTCTGTAGTAAGCATTATTGCTTTAGCAGATTTAGTATATGTGGCTAAAGATCTTATAGGGCTTTATTATAAAAGTAACGAAGCATTATTTGCTTTGGTGCTTTGTTATTTGATCTTGATTTTACCTTTATCTTTAGTGTTAAACCGTATAGAAAAAAGGTTAAATTATGTTTGAAATTTTAAATCAAGATACCTTTTTTAGACTAGCGCAAGGTTTAAAGGTTACTTTAGAGCTTTCATTGATTAGCGTTTTGATTTCACTCATAGGAGGAGTATTTTTTGGAATTTTAATGCATTCTAAAAACAAATTCCTTTATGTTTTTTGTCGTTTTATGCTTGAGTTTGTGCGTATTATGCCTTTGATTGTTTGGCTTTTTATAGTGCATTTTGGCTTGGCGAAATGGTTTGGATGGCATTTGAGTGCTTTGGGTTCAAGTATTATTGTTTTTAGTATTTGGGGTGTATTTGAGATGATGGATTTGGTTAGATCATCTTTAGCAAGTATACCAAAACATCAGTATGAGTCAGGACTTTCACTAGGTTTTAATAAATTTGAAGTTTATCTTTTTATCATTATACCTTTATCTTTGAGAAGATTATTGCCAATGAGTATTAATCTTTTTACAAGAATTATTAAAAGCACTTCAGTGATTTATCTAATCGGCGGTATAGAGCTTATTAAAGTAGGTCAACAAGTGATTGAGCTTAATTTATTTCAAAATTCTTATGCGGCTTTTGTGATTTATGGTTTGATTTTATTGATTTATTTTATACTTTGTTATCCTTTGTCGGTATATTCAAAGTTTTTAGAGAAAAAATGGAGCTAATATGAGCATTTTAAAAATACAAAATTTACAAAAATATTATGATGATCATCATGTTTTAAAAGATATTAATTTAGAAGTAAATCAAAAAGAAGTAGTGGTTATACTAGGTCCAAGTGGTTGTGGGAAATCTACACTTTTAAGATGTATTAATGGCTTAGAAGAAATGGCTGATGGAGCTATTTTAGTAGATGATGAGAAAATTGATAAAAATTATAAAAAATGGACTCAAATTCGTCAAAAAATAGGTATGGTATTTCAATCTTATGAGCTTTTTGATCATTTAAATGTTGAGCAAAATATACTTTTAGGACCTTTAAAGGTGCAAAAAAGAAAAAAAGAAGAGGTTTTAGAAGAAGCAAAATACTGGCTTGATAGAGTAGGACTTTTGCATAAAATAAAAGCTTATCCTAAAGAATTAAGCGGTGGACAAAAGCAACGCATAGCCATAGTTAGAAGTCTTTGTATGAACCCTGAAATCATGCTTTTTGATGAAGTTACAGCAGCGCTTGATCCTGAAATCGTGCGTGAAGTTTTAGATGTGATTTTAAATTTGGCAAAAGATGGTATGACTATGCTTATAGTTACACATGAAATGGGTTTTGCAAGAGCAGTTGCTGATAAAATAGTTTTTATGGATGATGGTAAAATAGTAGAAATTTCAAATCCTGATGAATTTTTTGAAAATCCAAAGACAGATCGTGCGAAAAAATTTCTCAATTTGTTTGATTTTCATCGTTAATTTTATTTTTTTAAAATATTTATTTAAAAAAATAATATAAGGTTTAAAAATTTAAATTTTTAATCATAAGGATAAAACATGAAAAAAATTTTTCTTTTATCATTTTTGATGGCACTTTTTTTTAGCGCATGCTCAAATTCAAGCTCTAATGAAAATTCCATAGAGAAAATCAAACAGCAAGGTGTAATCCGTATAGGTGTATTTGGCGATAAACCTCCATTTGGCTACCTAGATGCACAAGGGAAAAATCAAGGTTATGATGTATATTTTGCTAAACGCATAGCAAAAGAACTTTTGGGTGATGAGTCAAAAGTGCAATTTGTACTTGTTGAAGCAGCAAATAGAGTAGAATTTTTAGAATCAAATAAAGTAGATTTAATCTTAGCAAATTTTACAAAAACCCCAGAAAGAGAAGCTGTGGTTGATTTTGCATTACCTTATATGAAAGTTGCTCTTGGGGTGGTGGCTCCTAAAGGGTCAGATATTGAAACTTTAGATGATTTAAAAAATAAAACTTTAATTTTAAATAAAGGCACAACAGCTGATGCGTATTTTACAAAAAATATGCCAGATATTAAAACGATTAAATTTGATCAAAATACAGAAACTTTTGCAGCTTTAATTGGTAAAAGAGGTGATGCGTTAAGTCATGATAATGCATTGCTTTTTGCCTGGGCTAAAGAAAATCCAAATTTTGAAGTAGTGATTAAAGAACTTGGAAATCATGATGTTATAGCTCCTGCTGTAAAAAAAGGTGACGAAGCTATGTTAAATTTTATCAATGATTTGATTTTAAAATTACAAAATGAACAATTTTTCCACAAAGCTTATGATGAAACTTTAAAGCCGTTTTTTAGTGATGATATAAAAGCTGATGATGTAGTAATTGAAGGTGGCAAAATTTAATAATGCAAAAAGCTTTTAAAAATACCATCTATGCTTCCTTAGGTGGTATTTTAGAATTTTATGATTTTGTTTTATTTATCTTCTTTGCAAGTGTTTTTGCAAAAATTTTCTTTCCTCAAAATGATGATTTTTGGCCATTAATCTATACTTATGTAGCCTTTGGGGCAGGGTATTTAGCCAGACCTTTTGGTGCTGTTGTTTTAGCGCATTTTGCAGATATAAAAGGGCGTAAGAATGTTTTTTATATTAGCATGCTTTTAATGGTTGTACCAAGTTTTATTTTGGCCTTTTTACCTACTTATGAAAGCATAGGGCTTTTGGCTACTTTTATGCTTTTTGTTATTAGGATAGCCCAAGGATTAGCTATAGGAGCTGAAGTTAGCGGTGCTTGGATTTTTGTGAGTGAATTTGTGAGTAAAAAAAGACTTGGTTTGGCACTTGGTTTTATTTCAGCGACTTTGACTTTAGGTTTATTGCTTGGAAATTTAGCGACTTTGACTATATATGCGTATTTTGATAAAGAAGAAGTAGAAAGCTTTGCTTGGAGAATTCCTTTTTTTATAGGAGGATTTTTTGGTATATTGGCTTTATTTTTACGCACGAAATTGAATGAAACACCAGCTTTTAAAAATATAAAAGCAAAAGAAAAAATTTTAAATTTCCCACTTTTGCAGGCTTTAAAAACACATAAAAAAAGTATGTTAATATGCGCTTTACTTACTGTGGTTTTAACAAGTGGGGTGGCTACTTTAATGATACTGCCACAATATTTTGAAAGCTTATTAGGAGTTAGCAAAACTACTGCTTTGTTATATCAAAATTTGGCCATAGTGATGATCATACTAGGAAGTTTAGCACAAGGATATTTAGCAGATTTTTTAGGACATTTTAAAATTTGTTTGATTTTCACTTTACTTTTTGGAATTTTTGGTATAGCTTTTAGCTTTTATAATGAGTGGTTTTTGTTATTTTATTTGCTTGCTTGTTTTGCACAAGGTATTATAGCTTTTGCTCCTATTTTTATGACTCAAATTTTTACCACAGAGTTAAGATCGAGTGGTCTTTCTTTTGCTTATAATATTTCTTATGCGATTTTGGGTTTTATAACCCCTTTTATTGTTAATTTTGTATATAAGGAGTATTTTTATATTTATATTATTTTTATAATTATTGCTAGTTTGCTAAGTTGTTTTTTAAATAAATTTTTTATTAAATAATTATATATATATTAATATTTATTTTATGGATAATACTATTATATATACTACAAAATAAAGAATATTATATATGAAAATATGGACTCAAAAATATACCGTTTGGAATAGTATTATTGATATACAACATAAAAGCTTATTTTATTTAGCTAAAGAAATTTATTTTATAAAAAATAATCATGCAAGTATTAATGAAGTTAGAATGCTTTCGATTGAATTTTTAAAATAACTTAAAGATCATGCAAAATATGAAGAAAAATATATGAAAAGGATTGCTTACCCATATACCGATATACATATAAAAGAGCATAAAAATTATGTCTTCATTAGCTTCTTTGGTTAAAAACACATCAAACATAAATGAATTTAAAACAAAATTTAGTGATTTTATAGATAATAATATCATTAAGTATATTTTAGAGGAAGATATAAAATATGCTAATTTTAAGAAAAAAGAATATGTTCTTTATACTTGTGGATGCTTAAATAAAAAATATAAAATTTCACATAATATGCATCTTAAAATTTTTAATGGCGCTAAGTATGATTGTAAAATTTGTCAGTAAAATATTCGATTGATTTAATCGGCGGGGGTATATGGTAAGTAATTTTCCCTCTTGGAGTGATGAATATTGTTTAGGCAATGAAAAAAATAGATTTACAGCATCAGAGATTTTTTGCTTTAACTTTAGAAGTTTTTAGACTTTCAAATAGACATATTTATAAAACAGAATTAAAAAAAGTATTAATGGAGTTATTTTCATATATGAAAAATCATTTTGATAATGAAGAGGAATATATGAGAGAAATTAAATATCCATATTTAGATGAGCATATAATAATGCATAAAAATATTGTAAAATCTATGAAAAGTCTATTATATGAGTGTTGTAGTACTAATGGACTTAAAAATGAACTTTATAATATAGTATCATCATGGTTTTTTAATCATTTTAGTATACATGATATGAAAATAAGAGATTATGTTCAAAATTCATCTAATCAAAATTTATCAAAACAAAACGAGATGATAAAAAGCGAAGAAATATTTGAGTATACATGTGATTGTATTGGTGTTATCCATAAAGTGAATTATGATTTACATATGAAAATAAATTATTTAAATATATCTTAATAAGTGCAACAAATGCTCAAAAAAGTTGAAATTAAAATCAAATGCATAGAAAGTTATCTAGTTGATTTTTAAGTTAAATAGTATATCTAACATAGTAGTTTATTAATTCATTATCTTTTTCCGAGGTATGTTGTAGTAGAATTTATAGTTTGAAGCAACATAAACTACCGTCCGCTAAACTATTTTTTGTTAAATTTA